>JAFLUS010000068.1 GCA_022508685.1 Prevotellaceae bacterium
TGGGTGCCGAGGGCGAAGGAGCGTTCCATGTTGCCGGTGTTGTCGATGTTGTCGGCTTTTGCAGAGAGGTTGTCGAGGAGATTGACGACGACGGCTTCCGTGGTACAGGGAAGGACGGGAGAACCGAATTCGAGTTGGCCGTGATGCGCGAGGACGACGTGGAGGATGCGGTTGATTTCGTCGGTGGGAATGTCGTGGCGTTCCAGTTCTTTCTGCAGACGGTTGGTGCTGATGTAGATGTGTCCCAACAGGTACATGGAGGGTTGGGTGTCGCCGTCTTTTGTATATTCATAGACTTTGCCGTAGTCGTGGAACAGGATGGCGAGCACGCAACGTTCGAGTTTCACGGCGTAGGGCAGACAGGGATAGAGGCCTTCGAGCATGTGCAGCATTTGGTAGGTGTGGTTGAGCAGTCCGCCCTTGAAGGCGTGGTGCACGGAGGTGGCTGCGGGGTATTGCGAATAGGGTTGGTAGAGTTTGTCGGCAAATTCCGTGATGACGGGAATGAGTTGTCCGTCGGTGCACATCTGGCAGAGGTGGGAGATGCAGGCGTCCCACACGTCGCGTGTGATGGGGCGCGGCAGGAGGTGGTAGAGCGGATGGCCTTCCTGCGGAATGGCGCCCGGGTGCATGTCCAGTTTCCGTGCCGATTTCTTTCCGTCGTTGTCTTGTATGTTGAAGAAGGAGACGAGTTGCCCGACGATGGGTTCGCCGGTGGGTTGCACGTCCCACACGCTGAGGGTCATTTCTTCTTCCGTGTTTTTCACTTTGAGCGTGCAGTAGGCGTCACCACGGCGGGTGGTTCCGTTGGTGCGGCCGATGACGATGTATTCTTTTCCTTGTAGCATGGTGGGTGGGTGCGATGCTATCGCATTAAGTCGTTAGGTGTGGTGATTTTGATGTTTTCGCGATTGCCTTCGACGAGGGTGATGGTGTGGCCGAGGGCTTCGACGACGGAGGCGTCGTCGGTGAAGTGCGGTGAGAACGGCTGTCCATAGGCACGGCGAAGCAGTTGGGCGTCGAACACTTGCGGGGTCTGCACGAGGCGGTAGTCGCTGCGTGGGACGGTCGTGCTGCTGCCGTCGGGGTGCACGTGGCGCAGGGTTTCGAACACGTCGACGACGGGAATGGCTGCACCGCTGTGGGCGGCGGTCTGGTAGCAACGGGCGATGACGTCGGCGGAGACGTGGGGACGGACGCCGTCGTGTACGCCGATGAGGCGACGGTCGGGCGTGACGAGTTGCAGTCCGTTGCCGACGGAGTGGAAGCGGGTTTCGCCTCCTCCGGCAATGTCATAAGGGGTAGTGAAGGCGTGTTGCCGGCAGAGTGTGCGCCAATAGTCGATTTGGGCGGCGGGCAGCACGACGACAATCTGCATCGTCGGGTCGTAGGTGTGGAAGCGTTCGATGGTGTGCATCAGTATGGGCTTCCCGTCGATGGGCAGAAACTGCTTGGGGATGTCGGCACCCATGCGCAGCCCTTTTCCGCCGGCGACGATGATGACGGCGTTCATGCGGTGAAGATGTCGGGGTAGAGCATTCCGGCGCAGATGTCGTCGGCTTTTTCCTTGCCGCAGAAGTGCTCGACGATGGTGTAGCCCAGTTTCAGGACGGCTGCTGGACCTTTGCCGAGGAAGAATTGTCCGTCGTGCACGACGAGTTCGCCGGTGGCTGTTGCGCCGTGCAGGTCGGGCTCGAATCCCGGATAGCAGGTGGCGTGCAGTCCTTCGAGCAGACCGAGTTTGCCGTACACCATCGGTGCGGCGCAGATGGCTGCCAAAGGTTTGCCTTGCTGAAAATGCTGCAGGATGACTTGGCGCAGTCCTTCGTGGGCTTCGAGGTTGGCTGCTCCGGGCAGTCCGCCGGGCAGATATAACAGGGATGCGTCGCTGAAGTCGATGTTTTCAAACAGGTCGTCGGCAACGATGCCTACGTGGTGGCTGCTCTGCACGGTGAGTTCGCCGGTGACGGAAACGGTCTTGAGCGGAAGTGCTGCCCGTCGGCATACGTCGATGAAGCCGATGGCTTCGATTTCTTCAAAGCCTGTGGCGAGGAATACATAGATTTTGTCCATAATGATAGGTGGATAAATGGTGTTTGTTCGGGGTGATGTTCGGGGCGTTGTTCCAATGGGTTGCAAATTGCCCGCTTACCGCTGTTTGAAGCGATAGGTGATGGTTCCTGCTTCGGCGTTGTTGGTGCCTTCGCTGAACGTGGATGCACGTGCGGCAGCGAGTGCGGCATTGCGCAGCGGTTGGGAGTTGGTGGTTTGGCTTTTAATGGTGGCTGACGTGACTTTGCCGGCGGTGTTCACCACAATGGCGACGACGATGGTGCCTTCGCTCGTCTGGTCGGCATAGTCGGGCTTTGCCAGATAGGTGGCCTTGCGCGAACCGACTGCGTAGGACGAACCTACACCGCCCACGCCTGTCGTTGCACCATTGTCGGCATTGCCGTTGGGCGAACCTTGGCTGCCGTTGCCCTGCGTGTTGCCGCTGTTGCCGGCAGTTCCCGCCTTGCCGAATGCACCACCGATTTTGCTGTTGGCTGCTGCCGCCGCATCGGCTTCGCGTTTCTTCCGCGCCTCTTCTTCGGCCTTGCGCTTGGCTTCCGCCTCGGCTTTCCGTTTGGCTTCTGCCTCAGCCTTCTGCTTGGCCTCCGCTTCAGCCTTGCGTCGGGCTTCGGCCTCGGCGGCTTTGCGTGTAGCCTCTTCCTTGGCTTGCTTGTCGGCTTCTTGGCGTTCCTTTTCCTTGTTGGCAGCAACGGTCGGTTCCTTCTCCTGCGTGATTTGCGGTTTCTCGGTCTTGGCAGGCGCCACAGGCGGAGCAGGCTCTGCCGCGACGTTGTTGTCTGCCGCGCTTTCGGGTTCGGTCGTTGCCGATGCTTCGGCATCGCCCTCCTCGTCTTCTCCGTCAGCAGGGAAACCGTCGAGTTGCTCTCCGTCGGCTTCGGGCACGCTGCCCAACAGCACGGGGATGCCATCCTCGGTGCGTTGTTCTTGCGACACGGCTGTCAGCGTGAGGAATGCCAGCAGCACGAGGAGCAGCGTGTGGAGGACAATGGTGATGACGGCGGCTATGGCTTTTTGTTTCTTCTTTTGTTCCATCGTCGGTAGTCGGAGTGTAACGGGGGATTAGTTGTGTTCAGGCGGCCGTGTAGCAAGCACCATCTTGAAGTTGTTTTCGTTGGCGACGTTCAGCACTTCCACGATGTTCCGATAGGGCACTTTTTCGTCGGCATAGAGCGAAACGAACAACTCCGTCGAATCGTTGGCGGCAGCGGTCTGCAGCACGGCTGGCAGTTGGTCGAGCGTGACGAGTTGGTCTTCCTTACCGTCGGCAGATGCGTAGATGTTTTGCAGGCTGTCGATAGTGATGCGTGCCACTCCCTGCGTGGTCGACTGCTGCTTGCTGTGGGGCAGGTTCACTTTCAGCGCGTTGGGCGCGACCAATGTGCTCGTTATCATGAAGAAGATGAGCAGCAGAAAGATGATGTCGGTCATTGACGACATATTGAATGTGGGCGTGACCCTTGTTCTGCGATGTAGAGGCATAGGACGATTCGTTTCGTTGTATTATTCATTCATCAAGTCCATGAACGAGAGCGATTTGCGCTCCAGTTCGTTGACCACTCCGTCGACTTTTGCCACGAGGTAGTTGTAGGCAAACAGGGCGATGATGCCGACGATGAGGCCGGCGACGGTCGTCACCATGGCCTTGTAGATGCCGCCCGACAGCATGGAGATGTCGAGGTTGCCACCGGCATTCGACATTTGCCAGAAGGCTTCGACCATACCGATGACGGTGCCGAGGAAACCAATCATCGGTGCACCGCCGGAAATGGTGGCGAGGACGTGCAGACGCTTCTCGAGTGCAGCCACTTCCAAGTTGCCGGTGTTTTCGATGGCGCTCTGGATTTCGGCGGCAGGCTGTCCCATGCGGCTGATGCCTCGCTCAATGATGCGTGCACCTGCCGTGTCGGTCGTGCGGCAGAAGTTGATGGCCGATTGCGTGTCGCCATTCTTGATGTAGTCGCGGATGCGGTCCATGAAGAGCGGGTCGTGCTTCTCGGCAGAGCGGATGGCGATGTAGCGCTCTACGAAAATGTAGATGGCAACGAGTGAGAGGATGGCGAGTACAATCATCACCCAACCACCTTGCTGGGCGAGTTCGAGAATGCTGAGTTCTTTCATTGTTCTGTGCTATTTAAGAAGTTGATGTTTCGTATTCATTATATATTATTGCAGACATTCCTTGTAGCGGCGAATGGTCTGCTCCAGTCCGAGATAGAGTGCGTCGCACACGAGGGCGTGCCCGATGCTGACTTCGTCCAACCACGGAATGTGCTGCTTGAAGAAAGCGAGGTTTTCCAGACTCAGGTCGTGTCCGGCATTCAGACCGATGCCGCAACGTCGGGCAGTTTCGGCAGCACGGACAAACGGCGCAACGGCGGCGTCGGGGTCGGCGGCGTATGCCGAAGCGTAAAGCTCGGTGTAGAGTTCCACGCGGTCGGCACCAATCTCTGCCGCCTTCTCCACCATGTCGGGATTGGCGTCGACAAAGATGCTGGTGCGGATGCCCTGTTCGCGCAATTCCGTCACGATGTCGGTCAGGAAATCATAGTGCGTGCAAGTGTCCCAACCTGCGTTCGACGTGATTTGTTCGGGGCTGTCGGGCACGAGCGTAACCTGCGTGGGGCGCACGCTTCCGACCAAATTCATGAAGGATTTCTGCGGATAGCCTTCGATGTTGAATTCGGTGCGGAGCAGGGGTTTGAGATTGACGACGTCAGCGTAGCGAATGTGGCGTTCGTCGGGGCGCGGGTGGACGGTGATGCCGTCGGCTCCGAACCGCTCGCAGTCGAGCGCAACCTGTTGTACGTCGGGATTGTTGCCGCCACGGGCATTGCGTATAGTGGCGATTTTGTTGATATTAACGCTCAGTTTGGTCATTTCTCCTTGTTAATTACGACAAATCATTGCCGTGCAACCGGTTTTTGGAAAAAAAACTTTATATTTGCAGCATCGTTGCAGCAAAATTAGTAATTCCACTGCAAAATTAGTAAAAAAAGTGCGATTATTTGGTGCACGGACTTCAATTTTAGAAAAAATAAACATTCTACGGAGAAATATGCAGAAGGAGCAGTTGAAATTCGCCCTGTTCGGGAATGTATATCAAGAGCGGAAATCGGCAGCCGTGCAGAAGTTGCTGGCAGTGCTCGAGGCACACGGCATTGCCATTGCCGTAGAGTCGGAATTCCTTGCCTTCCTGCGCGACAAACTGCAGATTTGCGTGCCCGATTGCGAAGTCATCACAGGCGACAGCATCGGCGACGTCGACTATGTGGTGTGCATGGGTGGCGACGGCACGTTTCTCGGCGTAGCCAGCCGCATCGGCAATGCGCAAGTGCCGATACTCGGCATCAACACGGGGCGGCTGGGATTCTTGGCTTCGTTCTCGTCCGACGATATTGAGGTGGCCGTTGCCGACATTTGCAAGGGACGTGTCTGCGTGGAGCGGCGCAGCCTGTTGCAGGTGCTGTGCGACGACGAACCGCTGCAGGGCTATCCGTTTGCCCTCAACGAAGTCGCCATTCTCAAGCACGACATCTCCTCCATGATTTCCATCCATACGCGCATCAACGGCGAGTACCTCACGACCTATCAGGCTGACGGACTCATCGTGGGTACGCCCACCGGCTCGACGGCATATTCGCTCAGCGTAGGCGGCCCCATTGTGGTGCCGAACAGCCACACGATGTCGCTCACGCCCGTGGCTCCCCATTCCCTCAACATGCGGCCGTTGGTGCTGTGCGACGACAGCGAAGTCGAACTGTGCGTCGAAAGCCGCAGCCACAGTTTCCTCGTGGCAATGGACGGACGCAGCCAGAGTTATCGCGACGGCATTCATCTGCGCATCCGCCGTGCGCCCTACGATGTGCAGGTGGTCGTGCATCCGGGCGAAAGTTTCTTCACGACCTTGCGCCGCAAGATGATGTGGGGCACCGACCACCGCGAATAATGCCGAAACATGTAAAATCAATCCCTTCTTCGTGAAACTGAACAAGACGAAATATGCGACACGCACGCTGGTGCAGTGGCTGTGGGCACACCACAAAGGTTGCCGACTGCAAGCCATCATCAACGTCGTGGTGGGACTGCTGCAAGTGGGACTCGGATTGGCAGGCGTAGAGATTCTGCGTCGCGTCACCGACATTGCCACAGGCACGCTCTCCGGTTCGCTCGTGCTGGCAGCCGTGCTGCTGGGTTCGGTGATGTTGGCAGAAATGCTGCTCAATGTGCTCGTCACGTGGATACGCGCCGTGCTGGGCGTGCGGTCGCAGAACATGATGCAGCAAGCCTTCTTCGCCCGGTTGCTCAAGGGGCAGTGGAACGGAGTGGAGCGCTATCACAGCGGCGACGTGCTCAACCGCCTTTTCGGCGACGTCAGCGACATCGTCGGACTGATGACCGAGGTGCTGCCCTCTGCCGTCATCATCGTCGTGCAGTTCATCGCATCCTTCATCTACCTATATATAATGGATGCCATGCTGGCGATTATCCTCATCGTCGCCACACCCATTTTCATTCTGCTCAGCCGGTTCTATTTCCGCAAGATGCGCCGCATCGTCCGCAAGATTAAGGACAGCAACAGCGCCTTGCAAGCCATTATACAGGAGAGCGTGCAGCACAAGATGGTGGTGAAGGTGCTGGAACGTGGCGACATGATGGTCGGTCGGCTGGGACAACGGCAGTCGCTGCTGCGTTGGCAGGTGAAAAGCCGTGCCCGCTTTGCCATCATTTCGAAAGTGCTGGTGAACATCGGTTTTGCCGGTGGCTACCTCGCCGCCCTCGTCTGGGGATTGTTCCAGTTGCAGGACGGGCTCATCACGGTGGGCGTGCTGATGGCGTTCACCCAACTCATCAGCCGCATCCAACGCCCCATGCTCGACATGGCACGCCTGCTGCCGACGCTCGTCAACAGCCTCACTTCGGCAGAACGACTCTTGGAACTCGAACAACTGCCGCTCGAATCGCAACAGCCGCCACATGCCGTCGACGGATGCGTCGGCTTGCGCTTCACCCACGTGGACTACCAATACACGAAACGCGGCCGCCGTGTGCTGCGCGATTTTTCCTACGACTTCCGTCCGGGTTCCTTCACGGCCATTCTCGGCGAAACGGGGGCGGGCAAGACCACCCTCATCCGCATGATGCTCGCACTCATCGACCCGACACAAGGCAGCGTCACGCTCTACAACGCCGACGGCGAAACACCCGTCACGACGGCCACACGTTGCAACTTTGCCTATGTGCCGCAAGGCAACACGCTCTTCAGCGGCACCATTCGCGAAAACCTCCTCTTCGGCAATCCCGATGCCACGACGGCACAGATGCACGAAGCACTCCGCTTGGCACTTGCCGACTTCGTGCACGAACTGCCCGAAGGCATCGACACACGTTGCGGCGAAGGTGGAAGCGGATTCAGCGAAGGGCAAGCCCAACGCATCGCCATCGCACGTGCCATCCTCCGTCCCTGCCGCATCCTGTTGCTCGACGAAGCCACCAGTGCGCTCGATGTGACGACCGAACGCCGTTTGCTCGAAAACCTGCAAGCGCACTTCCGCGACACCACAATCATCTTCGTCACCCACCGCCTTGCCGTCGTCGGATTCACGAGCGACCAACTCACCATGCACCGCAATGTGGAGGAACCGACCCCATTTTCTGAAACTTCAAATCCCGCATCAACATGATAGACTACGTAAGAGGAATACTCGATGAACTGACCCCCACCGTCGCTACCGTCGAATGCCACGGAGTGGGTTACGCCCTCAACATCTCGCTCAACACCTACACCGCCCTGCAAGGCAAAGGCGAAGTGCGGCTCTATGTCTACGAAAACATCCGCGAAGACGCATGGACGCTCTTCGGCTTCGCCACGAAGGACGAGCGCCAACTGTTCATGCAACTCATCTCGGTGAGCGGCATCGGCGGCAACACCGCCCGCACCATTCTGTCGGCATTCTCGCCCGCCGAACTTTGCGACATCATCCTCAACGGCAACGACAAAGTGCTGAAAACCGTGAAAGGATTAGGAGCCAAGACCGCACAGCGCATCATCGTCGAACTCAAGGACAAGGTTGCCGCATTGGGCATCACACCTGCAGCCGCCGCCGACACGGAACTCGCACAACCGGCCCTCAATCAGCAAGTCCACGACGACGCCGTCGAAGCCCTCCGCGCCTTGGGCTATCCGCCCGCACCCGTCGCCAAAGTCGTCCGCGCCATCCTCAAAGACGACCCCGAAGCCTCCGTCGAGCGCGTCATCAAAATGGCATTCAAAATGCTCTGATGCGCCGCTCCGTCGTATCTGCGCCACAACAAAGGCGTGCCATCAGCAGCATTCATCTCTGCCAATGGCACGCCTTTCGTGTGTGGTGACAATCAATTATTTGTGATGACGGTGGGTCGGTTTAGCGAACATCTTTCGCAGACCGA
>JAFLUS010000069.1 GCA_022508685.1 Prevotellaceae bacterium
AGTTAGGAACATTATTGAGGGCAACATTGGCGCAGAATGCACTTTTTAGCACTTTTATTTCTCCATTCCAACAAAAAAGCGTATTTTTGCACGAATTTTGGCATACAATACTCGTGAATGCCACAAAAATAAGCAGTACAACAATAAAAATACAAATCATTATGGCAAAAAAACAAAACAAAAAAGTATCGGACGAGGCTATCGGCTTGGACGTGACACTCAACAAGTCGGAGGCTTTCATCGAGAAGCATTTTAAGACAATCCTCATTGCATTGGCAGTCATCATTGCCGTTGTTGCTGGTATTTTCATCTATCGCAACCACCGCAACAACGTCGAAAAAGAAGCCGTCGTTGCTATCGCGAAAAGTCAGGAAGCATTTGCAGCCAACCAGTTTGAACAGGCACTCAATGGTGATGGTGCAACGCAGAAAGGTTTCTTGAAAATCATCAACGACTATAGCGGCACACAAACTGCCAACCTTGCTAAATACTACGCCGGACTCTGCTACTACAACCTCGACAAGACGGACGATGCCATCAAAATGCTCGAAGGCTTCGACCCGCAGGACGACATGCTCGTTTCGCCGGCTGCAAAAGGTGCATTGGCAGATGCCTACGTAAAGAAAGGCGATAAGGAGAAAGCCATCGGCCTGTTCCTCGAGGCTGCAAAAATGGCTGACAAACGGTCTGAAGGTGGTGTCAACAACTCCATTGCACCTCTCTTCATGAAGAAAGCAGCAGCCATTTACGAAGACCTCAAGCAGAACGAAAAGGCGCTGGAACTCTATCAGCAAATCAAGACAAGAACAGCGTCGGAACTGTCTGCCGAAATGGACAAATACATCGAACGACTCACCAAATAAGAGCGAACGACACTGACAGCAAAGCGTGAAAGGTGAAGCGATAGTACCAAATTAAAGGCGGACGTACCATCACTTCACATTTCACGCTTCTTCATTCCCATTCACATCCCTCCACCACTTAACCCAACCGTCACTATGGCAACCAAGAATCATAACTTATCGGAATACGATGCTGACAGCGTACCCTCAGCGAAAGGAATGCGGTTCGGCATCGTCGTCAGCGAATGGAACAACAACATCACCGACGCACTGCTTGACGGTGCACTTCAGACGCTTTTGACCAATGGTGCCGACGAAACCGACATTCACGTCAGTCGCGTTCCCGGCAGTTTTGAACTCATCTATGGTGCAGCACAGATGGTGCAAACCAACGTTGACGCCGTCATCGCTATCGGTTGCGTCATTCGCGGCGATACACCCCACTTCGACTACATCTGCGAAGGCACCACCTACGGATTGGCACGGCTCAATGCCACACAGCCCGTCCCCGTCATCTATGGACTCATCACCACAAACGACATGCAGCAGGCACTCGACCGCTGCGGTGGAAAAATGGGCAATAAAGGCGACGAATGTGCCGTTACCGCTATCAAGATGGTCGCCTTCAAACGTGCACTCCCCAACTGATTTCTTCCCAACAACGCCGTGAAGAAATTAGGCAAAGCCCTCCGCTTGGTAGTCAGTATATTGTTTTGCCTCTACATCATACTGATTCTGCTTCTTCATCTGCCGTTCATTCAGAAGAAAATCGGTGAAGGAGCAGCCCATGCTTTGTCTGAAAAAATTGGCAGTACGGTGCACGTCGGACGCATCAACCTTGGTCTGCTCAACCGCATCATCATCGATGACATCAGTATAGACGATTTGCAAGGACAAGAGATGCTGAAAGCCTCCAGAGTGTCTACGACTATCAACTTCTTTTCACTCTTGGCAGGGAAAGTGGATATCAATACCGCCCAACTGTTCGGACTTACAGCCAATTTGTATCGAGAAACGCCAGACCAACCGCTCAACCTCGATTTTCTGATTCAAGCGTTCTCTTCCGACAATGACGAATCGACACCCATCAATCTGCACATTTCGTCGTTCATCATGCGCCATGCCAACATCCACTACGATGTGCGGTCGGAGGCACATACGCCCGGAAGGTTCAACCCTGACCATCTCTATTTACAGGATGCCGGACTGACGGCAATGATATGGGCCCTCAACGACGACTCGTTGAGCCTCGACATCAAGCGATGCGATTTTGTAGAAAAACATTCCGGTTTTGCGCTGAACAAGTTAAAGACCAGACTGTTGGCAACACAGCAGAATGCCTTATTCACCGATTTTAGCATCAGTACGCCCGAGTCAGACATTCATCTTGAAACACTCACCATCGACTACCACGATTGGAAAAACGCACAGGCATTTCAAGTGGAGACCACGCTCAACAATGCGGTCGTTACCCCTGCTGATTTCCGCGCCTTCGTTCCTCGATTAACGCATCTTGATGTCCCGTTCCACATTTCTTCCTTCGTGCAAGTGAGCAACCGCGCCATTCTGCTCAACAATTTGCGCATCACAGACTCACACAACGGCCTTTCCGTCGCTGCCACATTCCATGCAAACGGACTGGCGACCACGCATCCCGAAGCAGACATGGATGTTCAGGACATCAGCATCCAATCCCACATATTGGAGAAACTTACGGCTGCATTTGTTGAAGATGAGCAAACGAAAACATTGCTCCAACATCTCGGCAACGTTCATTTGAAAGGGCATCTGCATTCTGCTGACCAACAGATTACGGCCAACACAGAACTCCAATCTGCAATAGGCCAATTGCTGTTCGACGGAACGTACAACACCCAACAGCGCAGCGCAATGGCGCACATGGAAAGCGACCACCTCCATTTAGGCAAACTGCTCGGTAACGACCACTTTGGCGAAACGTCTTTCAATCTCTCCGTGAATGGTGCTTTAACCAAAGACAACATACCAGAAGGTTACATACAGGGAACGATTGAGTCGCTTGTGTACGACGACTACACATACGACGGCATCACCCTCGATGGAACGGCGAAGAACAATGGGTACACGGGAACGTTCAGCATAGATGATGAGAACGTACGCCTGACGATGAATGGTACCATAGAAAATATAGGTAACACGCACATGCGCACGCAAGTGCATCTCGCTGTCAATGAATTTAATCCTCACGCCCTGCACCTCATCAACAATTATTCCGGTGAATCAGTGCGGTTGATTGCCAAAGCCGACATTCAAGGCAATACACTCGACAACATGGTGGGAACGCTACAGATTGACTCACTGCAATGGAGAACACCCGACCAGAAGATATATCTCCATCACCTGAACATTGACGCCCAACAAGCGGACGACAATACCAAGCATTTGCAAGTAGACACGGATTTCATGACACTGCAAGCCCAAGGCACATTCCGATACCACGCCCTATGGCCTGCCATACAATCGATGCTTGCCAAGCATCTGCCATCACTCATCCATGCAAAGAGTGCCCATGTCGACGACACGCAAATGGCATTCCATGTCACAATGAAAGATTCGCCGTTTTTGCAACACTTTATTGCTGCAGACCTGTCTCTGCTGCAACCGATAGACCTTGTTGGCGAGTTCAGCACACCACGACAAACGGCAGACTTTACGCTCACGGCACCAGCGTTCATTCATGGCGAAACGGAATATCAAGACTTGTACCTCAAGTACCACAACAATGCAGATTATGGTACTGCCGAGGGTGCTATCAAGCGCTTTGCAACCGAAACACCGCTCCAACTTGCCTTGCAGGCAAAGGCTCAGAACGACCGACTTTCCACTGCTTTTCAATGGGACAATCCCACGGAAAGACGCACAACTGGCAATATCCACACCGCAACATCGTTCACGGACGACTACACCCACATCCAGATTCTGCCGTCAGAACTTTCGCTGAGTGATACCGCATGGACGGTGATGCCAGCTGACATTCACATCAATCGCCACAACGGAAAGATTCGGTGCCAACACATCAAAATTGCCAATGGTGCGCGTTTCCTCTCTGTCAATGGTGTCATTTCCGACGCAACAGAAGACCAATTAGCCATAGAACTGAATGACATGGATATTGATTATCTGCAATCTTTCACCGATTTCCGTGCCGTGATGTTCAAAGGAATAGCAAAGGGAAACGCACGAATCAGCAGTGTTACGAACAATCCTCGCTTTTATGCAGATTTGAACGTGGCGAGATTATGTCTGAACAATGGTCTGATAGGCGACGGACTTATCCATGCCCGATGGGATGATGAACATCAAGGAGTGGGACTGACTGCGCATTTTACCGATACCACGACCATCGACCACTTTGCCGATGAGCAACAGCCGGCACAGCCCAAGCATCGCCACACTGATGTCAATGGCTATATTTCCACTGTAAACAAAAACATCAATCTCAAGATTGGTGCCCACAACACGAGTGCAACCTTCCTCAATGGGTTCATCGGAAAGACATTCAAACACATACATGGTGATGTCAATGGCACTATCAATGTCGTAGGGCCGCTCAACGACATCAACCTCGTCGGCGACGTTTCTGCCAATGCCAACATGACGTTGAACGCCACCAACGTCACCTACCATGTCAATCCTGCCGACACCATCCGGTTACGCCCTTACGCATTCCATTTCGACGGAATAGAACTCACCGACCACTACCAAAACAAAGGTATTGTCAATGGTTTGCTCACGCATCGGAACATGAAGAACTTTGCTTATCGTTTCGACATTGAGATGCAGCAGTTGCTGACCTACGAAGAAGACCATTTCAACAGCGACAAATTCATGGGAACGGTGTTTGCCGACGGACGTCTCAAAGTAGATGGTTCCGACGGACACCCTCTGCACATTACCGCCGACATTACGCCCACTCGCGGTAGTTTCTTCGCATACGACTCCGGTACGCCCGACGTCATTACCAATCAGTCCTTTATTACGTTTAACGACCCCACGCTTGCCAAGGCGGAAGATAATGACGAATGGAGTTCTTATCCAACACAGAATAAGAATAGCGAACCCACCACTACGGCATACGACTATCACGGTGACATTTTTTTAGATGCCAACATCCACCTCACGCCCGAGTGCCCCATCCGTCTGCGTATGGACAATACGGCTGACGGATACATCAACACTTATGGAAACGGAACGCTACAGGCACATTATCACAACAAGAGTCCCTTCACCATGAATGGTATCTACAACATTCAAGGCGGCAACTATCGGCTCTATCTGCAGGATGTCATTCATCGTGACCTCGCGCTGCAACCGGGTTCACGCGTCGTGTTCAACGGCAATCCGTTCGATGCCAACATTCATCTCATTTGTTGGCATACACTTTCAGCCGTACCACTCTCCGACCTCACATCCTCGGCATCGTTCAACAGCAACAACAAGGTGAAGGTCATTTGCGTGCTCGATATTGTCGGACAATTGGGCAACATGGCATTCAATTTCGACATACAGTTACCTAACGTCAGCGACGAAACGCGACAACTGGTGCGTTCACTCATCTCCACCGACGAAGAGATGAACATGCAAATGATTTACCTGTTAGGTGTCGGACGTTTCTACACCAACGAATATGCACGTGCCACCGGCGAATCCACCACCAATGGTGCGGTCAACAACCTGCTTTCCTCCACCATCAGCGGACAAATCAACCAGATGCTGTCCAATGTCATCGGTTCTGACAGCAAATGGAATTTCGGAACCGGACTGTCTACCGGAGAACGTGGTTGGGACGACCTTGACATTGAAGGCATCCTCAGCGGACGTCTGCTCGACGACCGCTTGCTCATCAATGGCAATTTCGGCTACCGCGACAATGCGCTCACGCAGAATGCAAGTTTCATCGGAGATTTCGACATTCGCTGGCGCATCCGCCCGAACGGAAACACCTATCTGAAGGCGTACAATCAGAACAACGACCGCTATTTCACCAAGTCTACACTGAACACGCAAGGCATCGGCATCAGTTTCCAAAAGAACTTCGACACGTGGAAACGCTTGTTATTCCGCCGCCGCAAAAAAACAGAAAACCCAATTCAACCATAATGCAACACGGATTCATCAAAGTGGCGTCGGCCATTCCCGCTACAAAAGTAGCCGACTGCCGTTTCAACACGCAAGAAATCAATCGTCTTATTCACCACGCATCACGTCAAGGCGTGGAAATCATCTGTTTCCCCGAATTGGCCGTCACGGGCTACAGTTGTGCAGACATCTTTGCGCAGCAGTTGCTACTGCAACGTGCCGAAGATGCCGTTGCATGGCTGTTGCAAGAGACAGCCGACACCGATACCATTGCTATCGTAGGTGCTCCCGTTGTCGTTGGCGACTTGCTGCTCAACGCAGCCGTTGTCATTCAGCAGGGACATATCCTCGGCATCGTTCCAAAGACATTTCTGCCCAATTATAAGGAATTCTATGAGCAACGTTGGTTCGCTTCCGCCACACAGGTAACGGACACAGCCGTTGATTTTGCCGGACAAACCGACGTACCCCTTTCCTCCCACTTGCTGTTTGCCTACGGAAACGCCAGATTTGCCATTGAATTGTGCGAAGACCTGTGGGCACCCATTCCGCCCGCCTCGTTGCTTGCACTGCATGGTGCCGAACTCATTTTCAATCTGTCTGCCAGCAACGAACTCATTGCGAAGAATGCGTATCTGCACAGCCTCATTGCACAACAATCGGCACGCACACTCACAGGCTACATCTATTCATCATGCGGATTCGGCGAATCCACACAAGACGTCGTCTATGGCGGAAACGCCTTCATCTACGAAAATGGCACGTTGTTGGCAGCATCCGAACGCTTCAGTTTCACTCCGCAACTCATCATCAGCGAAATCGACACCGAGCGATTGCAGCAAGAACGACGCGTCAATACCACATTCCGTGCATCACAATCCTTGCACGCACTGCAACCTCGCATCGTCCGCACCACAGCGTGCCTTCACGATGCAACGCCGTTCCGTCTCTCCCGCCCCGTCAATCCCCACCCGTTCGTCCCCGTCGGAGCGGCATTGGACGAACGGTGCGAAGAGATTTTCTCCATTCAAGTGGCAGCATTAGCCAAACGTATTGTCCACACGAATGCCCGCTCATTGGTTGTCGGCATCAGCGGAGGACTCGATTCCACATTGGCACTGCTCGTTTGCGTCCGCGCCATTGACAAACTCCAACGGCCCCGCACCGACATCGTAGGCATCACCATGCCCGGCTTTGGCACAACGAATCGCACTTACCACAATGCCCTCTCGCTGATGCAATCATTGGGCATAACCATTCGCGAGATTTCCATACGCGATGCCTGTCTGCAACACTTCAGCGACATCGGGCACGACCCCGCACAGCACGACATCACATACGAAAACGTGCAGGCACGCGAACGGACACAAATCCTGATGGACGTTGCCAACCAGACGAACGGCTTCGTCGTCGGCACCGGCGACCTGTCCGAACTCGCCCTCGGATGGTGCACCTACAATGCCGACCACATGTCGAACTACAGCGTCAATTGCTCCATTCCCAAGACACTCGTCCGACATCTCGTCAAATGGGTGGCATGCGCCGGCGACATCGACCCCGCATCGCAACATTCGCTGCTCGACATCGTCGACACGCCCATCAGCCCCGAACTCTTGCCTGCCGACGCGGACGGCAACATTGCACAAAAAACGGAAGACCTCGTCGGTCCATACGAACTCCACGACTTCTTCCTCTATTACTTTCTGCGCCACGGATTCCGTCCGCGCAAGATTTATTTCCTCGCCCTTCAAGCCTTTGGCAACACACCGGCTACACCCTCACAGCCACAGTCCGAACCCGTCACCCACTACGATGCCGCGACCATACACCATTGGCTGACAACGTTCTGCCGCCGCTTCTTCACACAGCAGTTCAAACGCAGTTGCATGCCCGACGGTCCTAAAGTCGGCAGCGTCAGCCTCAGTCCCCGAGGCGATTGGCGGATGCCCTCCGATGCCTCCGATGCCTTGTGGATGGAAGAATGCGAATCGATACAACCTTAAAATTATTTTAAAATACCATGAAACACGCTATTTCAATTTTCCTCGCATTGCTTTTCACTATGTGCATCGGTTGTTCAAAACAAATTTCCGGAAATCCTGAACAAGATGCACAAACATTCATACAAGCATTAATTGAGGCCGCCAAGAAGAATGATTTTGAGAAAGCAAATGAAATCACAGGGTTATACTATGAATATTACAGCAATGCAGATGTTGTGGATAAAACTATATTTCTCAAACATATAAACTATCCTGAAAAATATCTGACTCGTGGCGAACAAGTTCTTTTCGAAGAGTTAACTAATGATGACAGATGGGAAGATGCTCTAAACACCATTCGTTTCCGCTTATTCGCAAAAGAAACAGAAAATGAAGCATGCCGTGGCATTTGGGAATAAAATCATATCACAAAACACATATACATGGAAATACCCCCACAGGCTCCTCATCTGGCATTGGGCAGGACCGGTGAAGA
>JAFLUS010000007.1 GCA_022508685.1 Prevotellaceae bacterium
ACAACCAGTGTTAAATTTAACATTTAAGTGTTAAAATTGGCGTTTTCTTAACTTATTGATAATCAATGGTGTACAAACTCAAAATTTGGAGTGCACTTCCGTTGAATCTGAAGTGCACTTCATTTCAATTTAGAGTGCACTCCAGATTGAACGAAAGTGCACTCTAAATTGCATAAAAGTGGAATGTGGTGTAGCCTATTGTCTATCAGTGACTTATATTGCATACACCTCACAGAGTGGATAGTTGCGAAATTCGCAACTAAAAAATGTGTTTCAACGATGCTTGCGCCTGTGCCGTTCTGACCATGCGACGGGCTATTCGCGCACGACGAGCATTTGGCATGCCTTGCAGTCGAAGTCGAGGCGGAGGCGTTCGCCGTTCTCCAGTCGTAGATAGAGTTGTGGCGGTGCCGACGTCGGTGTCTGCCGTTGCTGACACCACCCCATGGCGTAGCGCAGGCAGTGGCGGCAGAACATGAGGGGAACGCCACGGCGGTGCTGCAACTCGAAGGCGGGTTCCGGCGTGCCGAAGCCTTGCTCTTCGTAGAACGTGCGTGCCATGCGGTTGGATACATTATATATATAGGAAAGGGGGTGCGGTGCTGCCGTCGGTGGTGCATCGTCGACGGCGGGCTGCGGTTGCGGCAGTGTGGCGGTGGGCAGGTTCAGGAAAGCCGAAACCAGTTCGCGACGCCATTGCGACAGCAGCGAGGAGGGGAGGAAATAGTTCTTGACGTAGTCCACGCTGACGCTGCGGGCACGCAGCACCGTGTCGCCGAGTCGCGACAACTGCCGCTGCACGTTTTCCGTCTGATGCGTGCGTGCCAGTTCGGCATCGTATGCGGTTTCAGTCGTGGCGGTTTGCTGTCCGTCGGTCATCGTCAGACGGAAACGGCTGCCGTCGCCGTCGATGCGGATGTCGACGGGGATGTATCGCTCGGCGCTGCCGGCTGCAGCCAGTATGTCGTGGAAACGTTTGTCGAAATTGCGGTACACCGGCATTCCGGGCAGCAGGTCGCGGGGCATGATGTGGGGAACGACCGCATCGCCTTCCACGCGATTGACGCGGAAACCTACGAGCCGGCGGTTGCGGTTGAAGAAGCACAGGCCGTCGCCATTCGCCAGTCCGCCCGCGGCATCGGCACGCAATGCCATGCGGATGAGCCCTTGCCGATGCAGGCTGATGTCGCGCACCGTCCCAATCGGTTGACCCACGACCTTCGGCGTGTCGAACGAGAAGATGTCCATGTTGCGCCCATGGAGAAAATAGTGCGTGAACCCGCGGTTGAACGATGCCGCCACGTCGGGGCGGAACTTCAGTTCCACCTGTCCGCGCGACGCACGCCGGTAGCGGTCGGGCTGCGCCTTGCACAGCGCGTTGAGGGCTTCGCTGTAGGCTGCCGTCACGTTCTTCACGTATGCCATGTCCTTGAGCCGTCCCTCAATCTTGAACGATACGACGCCGGCGTCTGCCAAGTCAGCCAGTGCGTCGAGTTGGCACAGGTCTTTGAGCGAAAGCAGGTGGCGGTCGCGCACGAGCACCGTCCCGTCGGCAGTCTCGAGGTTGAACGTCATGCGGCACACTTGTGCACAGCAGCCTCGGTTGGCACTGCGGCCGAACAGCGCTTCGCTCACGTAGCATCGTCCGCTCAGGCTCGTACACAGCGCACCGTGTACAAACGCTTCGAGCCGCATGGTGGGACAGGCGGTATGGACGGCACGAATTTCGTCGAGTGACAACTCGCGTGCCAGCACGGCCTGCCGAAATCCCTGCCGCAGCAGCCACGCCACTTGTTCGGGCGTGCGGTTGTCCATCTGCGTCGATGCGTGGAGCAGGTCGGATGCGTCGGTCTGCGGACGGCACGTGGCTGCCACCTTCCGCACGATGCCCACCATGGCCATGTCCTGCACGATGAACGCATCGGTGCCGACGGCAAGCAGCGATGCCACCATCCGTTCGGCATCCGCCAGTTCCGTATCGTAGAGGATTGTGTTGAGCGTTACATATACCTTTGCACCAAAACGATGTGCAAAGTCGGTCAGCCGACCGATGTCGTCCACGCTGTTGCCCGCCGCTGCACGTGCACCGAACTGCGGCGCTCCGATGTAGACGGCGTCGGCTCCGTGGCGAATGGCTTCCATGCCGATGTCCGCCGTGCGTGCCGGTGCAAGAAGTTCAAGCGGTTGCACAAGTCAGGTGTTTTGATGAACGTAATGGTTGAGCCAATTCATGAACAGCAGGTGGGCATGGGCACGCCAACGGACGACTGGCGGCTGCGAAGCATCGTCATTCGGGTAGTAGTGCGCCGGCGGGTCGATGGGAAGTCCCTTGGCAAGGTCGCGCCGATATTCGCCGTCGAGCGTGAGCGGCGCATATTCGCTGTGTCCCGTGATGAAGAACGCGCTGCCGCCATGCTTCGCCACGATGTGCACGCCGGCTTCGGCAGACTCTGCCATGATGCAGAGGTCGGGTACACGTTCGATGTCAGCACGCCGCACCTCGCTGTGCCGGCTGTGGGGCGCATGGAATTCGTCGTCGAAACCTCGGAAGAGCGGCACTTCGGGGTGCAGCACCGTATGGCGGAACACGCCGAAAATCTTCTTCTCCGTCGGATATTTGGGAATGCCGAAAAAATGATAGAGTGCAGCCTGTGCCGCCCAACAGATGTAGCACGTGGAGCGCACGTTGCGTGCTGCCCAGTCGAACACCTCCTGCAATTCTGCCCAATAGGTCACTTGTTCGTAATCCAGATGCTCGAGCGGTGCACCCGTTACAATCAGTCCGTCGAACGACTCGTGCTTCATTTCATCGAAATAGCGGTAGAACGCCTGCATGTGCTCTGCCGAAGTGTGCTTCGGCGTATGGCTGCGAATTTTCATCAGCGCAACCTCCACTCGCAGCGGCGTACAGGAAAGAAGGCGGATGAAATCCGTCTCGGTCGTGATTTTGATTGGCATCAAGTTGAGAAGGGCGATGCGCAACGGCCGCACGTCCGGCTGGTCATCCGTCACAAAAATGTTTTCCTTCTTCAGCAATTCGATTGCCGGCAGGCGGTCGGGAAGAATCAGAGGCATCTGTTCGCAAGTCAGGGTTGGTACAAAAGCGCGTGCGTCAGCGACCGGTGGTGCGTGTGCTTCGCACTTCGTGGTTGTAGGAGCGGTAGCCGTCGACGGGGATGTCGACGTCGGGTTCCGTCAGGGCGGTGTCGTGGGGAAGGCGCAGACGGAGGTACTTGATGGTGAAGCCGCGGTCGAGCCACATTTGTTCGTAGTAGGTGCGGATGTCGGTGAGAGAGGAGTCGATGTCGCGTTCGCGATAGAGGTCGTCGGTGGCGACTTCGACGGGGAGGTGGTTGTGCTGCGCCATGAGGCGGGTGTAGGTGTAGAGGAACGGCGAGTCGGTCTTGAGATGGATGATGCCGTCGGGAATGAGGAATTGGCGGTAGCGTTGGAGGAAATGTGTGGAAGTCAGTCGCTTGGTGGCTTTCTTCATTTGCGGGTCGGAGAAGGTGAGCCAGAGTTCGCTGACTTCGTCGGGAGCGAAGAAGTGGTGGATGAATTCGATGCTGGTGCGCAGAAAGGCGACGTTGGTCATGCCTTCGGCGACTGCCGTTTGTGCACCATGCCACATTCGTGCACCCTTGATGTCGATGCCGATGAAGTTGCGGTCGGGAAAGCGGCGTGCGAGTCCGACGGTGTATTCGCCGCGTCCGCAACCGAGTTCGAGGACAATGGGGTTGGCGTTGTGGAAGAACGTGTCGTTCCATTGTCCGCGCAGGTGGAATTCCTGCTGTTGAAGTCGCCAATAGGGATATTCCACAACCAACGGGTTGGCTGCCATGTCGGCGAATTTTGCCAGTTTTCCTTTACCCATGCTGCGTGCAGGTTTATTCGATGACGACGGTCGTCCAGTTGTGGCTGTCGGGGTCGATGCCGTACTGTATGTTGCGCAGGCGGTTGAAGAGCATGGTGCTCACGGGGCCGGGCTGCGAACCGAAGTCGTAGCGCTTTCCGCTGTCGAGGTCGTCGATGTAGGAAATGGGTGAGATGACGGCTGCCGTTCCGCATGCGCCTGCCTCTTCGAACGTGTCGAGTTCTTCTTCGGGAATTTGCCGTTGCTCGACTTTCAGTCCGGCGTCTTCGGCAAGTTGCATGAGGCTCTTGTTGGTGATGGACGGCAGAATAGACGTGGATTTGGGTGTGACGTATGTGCCTTGCTTGATGCCGAAGAAATTGGCTGCGCCACATTCGTCGATGTATTTCTTCTCTTTCGCGTCGAGGTAGAACTCGCAAGCATAGCCTTTTTCGTGTGCAACGTGGTTGGCATAAAGGCTTGCCGCATAGTTGCCGCCGACTTTGTATTTGCCGGTGCCGAGCGGTGCGGAGCGGTCGAAGTCGCGCACGATGACGTAGGGATTGGATGAGAACCCGCCTTTGAAATAGGGGCCGACGGGCGTGACGAAGATGATGAAGAGATAGTCGCTGGCGGGGTGGACGCCGACTTGCGGTGTCATGCCGAGCAGGAGCGGACGGATGTAGAGCGAAGCGCCGCTTTCGTAGGGCGGAATGAAGCGTTCGTTGAGGCGAACGACGCGTTTCACCATTTCGCCGAACAACTCGGTGGACACTTCGGGCATCATGATGCCACGGCACGTGGACTGCAGTCGTGCAGCATTTTCGTCCATGCGGAACACGCGCACCTTGCCGTCGGGGCAGCGGAAGGCTTTCAGTCCTTCAAATGCCTCCTGCCCGTAGTGCAGGCAAGTGGCTGCCATGTGCATGGGGATGGTTTCCTCGCTGCAAGTTTCAATTTCTCCCCATGAGCCGTTGCGAAAGTAGCAACGGACGTTATAGTCTGTCTTTTGATATCCAAACCCGAGGTTGGACCAATCCAGTAATTCTGCCATATTGTAGATGTATGATGTAAATCAAATTTTGCTTGCAAAATTACGAATAAAATCCCAAACGAGGGTGCAGAAACCGTGCATTTTGTGGCGAAAGTCCGATTTTCCGCCGAAAATCTATTCATTGTGCGTGCCGCAAGCAGGACAAATGCCGCGTCGACGCATTGCCCGACCGCAGTTGCCGCAGCGATAGCGGGCACGAATGTGCCGGAAATAGAGCCACAATGCACCGATGGTGAGCAGCGACAAAGCCACGCACGACGATGCAACCGACGGAATGTGCCAGAAGACGATGAAGATGACGGCTGCCCAACAGGTGGTGTCGACGATGACGGCCGTGGCATGCAGAAAGTCAAGACGGCTGTAGGCGTCGATGCAGACGGCGATGAACACAATGGCAATGAGCCATACGCCGGTGAGCAATGCCGACATCAGCGGCGGCAAGAGCAGCGGATTGAGCGTCGGGTGGAAATAGTATTCCTGCAGAAATTCGGGAACGGACGTATATGCTGCCGTGTTGAGTGTGGCGAAGATGCCGCACAACAGCAGCAACAGGGTGGGGTAGAAGGATGCAAACGACGTGAAACGCAGGTGCAGCCTGCCCTTCCGCATGGAGAGCAAGGTGGAGGCGGCGATGAGCAACAAGGAGATGACGAGTACAGCCCACGTGGCATGGGATTGCTGCAAGCAGTGGAGCAGTTGGGACACGGGGTCGTCGGGAACGACGCCGCGCAGCAGTTGCTGTTCGGCAATCCAGCCCATCTTGCGTTGCGAACTGGCGACTTTGAGCCACACGCTGTCTTGTGCGGTGGAATCGGTGGCGGCAGGAAAATCCCGACGAATGGCTGCCACGACGAGGAAGTCGCCGCGTCGCACGATGCAGGTGTCGGTCAGGAAGTCGCCGTCACGCGGAACGAGCAGCAGCGAATCTGCCGTCACCATGAAGTTGAAATTGACGGAATAGTGGTGCGTCAGTCGGAATTGCAGCGAATCGGCCTGTGCCGGCGTGAGCATCGCGCTTTGCGCGGTGGAGTCGGTCGGCACGGCGGCGGCATCGTCGGCATTCGGTTGTTGCCGACACGCGGTGGCGACGACGAACAGCAAGCCATATATCATCAAGGAAAGGTGTTTCATGCGTTTCTGCCGTCTGCAGTGTTACAATCCCCAATCGCTCAGTTGGAACGAGGCTTCGACTTCGTTTTCGATGGCGTCGGGCAGGTTGCAGAAGAAATCGATGCCGGTGCGACGTTCGAGTTCGTCGATGCTGATGGCGCATTTGGCGGGCGTGTTCGACGATTGCGCGTCGTTCGTGTGTTCCGTCCAGAAACCGATGGCGCTGTACTTTCCGTTCTTCACCTTGAGCACTGCCATGTAGAAGTATTTCGGCACTATCAACCGGCCGTTGCACTTCTGGGCGTAGACGCCGTCAGACGTTGTCCCGTTGAGCACGACGTCGTCGATGGTGGCGGCTTTGACGACGTAGAGCGTGTCGCGCACTGACGAGTTGAAGCCCCAGCCATTGACTACCTTTTCGATTTTCTCCCAAATGCCGCCGTTGTGGCTCTGCCACTGCGGATGTGCGTTGCTGAAGTAGAACGTCTGTGCATTCTGGTCGCGAGCCGACTGGCGGTCCATCGACGGGCAGAGGTGTCCGCGCGAATAGCCGCTGCCTTTGTAGTCGGCATCTACCGAGCGGGTGGCCGTCGGGATGTAGGGGTCTTCCTTCCATGTGTCGTCACGGCCGACGGAGTTGTTCGGCAGTCCGTCGTGCATTTGGTAGCACGTCCATCGGTTTGCTACCTTCTCGTTGTCCCATTCCAGCGACAGCGTCACCCCGTAGGCGTTGGTTGCCCACACGTTGACTTGACTCGTGCCGTCGGTGTTCAGTCGCGGATATTCCAGTCGCCACGCCATGTTGCGGGTGGCTCCCGAAACCGGCGTCAGCAGTTGTCCGTCGGCGGCAGTCGGGACGTCGCCATAGTCGTTCAGCAGAATGTTCCAGTTGGCATTCGCATTCGTGTCGAGGTCGTCGTGCTGCCGTTCGACGAGGTAGTCCACTTTCGACATCTGCGAAAACAGATAGTCGACGGAGGTGCCGGCGTTCTGCATCGTGTAGACCTTCATGCCGATGCCGTCGAGGAAGGTGACGCTGTCCAGTTCCGTCAGCGTGTAACTGACGCTCGTTCCGTTGAGCAGCGTGATGGTCATGTCGTGCATCTTGCCGTCATTCGGCGGAGCGGCGGGTGTGTGCGTTTCCGTCGTCGTTTGGGCGGCGGTGCGGAGCGTTGGCGCGAAGCAGAGGCAGACAAGCAGTGTCAGCGAGGCGATGAGGCGGTAATTGTTCTTCATACGGCTGCAAGGGATTTAGTAGATGAACAATTTTTTGCCATTCACGATGTACAGACCCGGACGCAGTGCGTTGAGGTCGGTGCCGACATATTGTCCGCTGATGGTGTAGATGCGCGACGTGGCCGGTCGGTCGGTGCGGATGCCGCTGATGTCGTCGAGGAGCGTTCCGTCGACGTCGATGCGGATTTGCGGTGCATCGGCAGGAACGACGAAGTAGGCACGCATGCCCTGCAGTTGCGGCGTGGGATTGTCGTCAGAGAAGTCGGGTATGTACAGGTAGCCGTCGCTGTCGAGCAGACGTTCAGAGCCGTCGCTGTCGAAGAGCAGCGGGCGGTAGGTGCCGACGAACTGATAGCCGTCGGTCGTGGTCGTCTGTGCCGCAGCGGGCGACAACGTCACGTCGCGGAAGTTCAGTTCGCTGACGGTGGTGGGCATCTGAATGAGGTAGGGCTTGCCGGCCTCGATGCCGTCGGCTTCGGTGAAGACGAGGATGCTGCCGTCGTCCGTCGGGCGGTCGAACGTGCGCAACTGCGTCGTGCCGTCAACGGGCATGTTGAACGGAACGGCCAGTGTCGTCCATTCGTTCGCATTGAATGTGCGTTTGAGGCGCACGGAGGCGTGGTCGACGGCCGTCTGCGGGAGCGTGAACTGCTCGTCGTTCTCGTCGAGCACGTAGGTCACCGGACGGATGTCGGCATAGCAGACGGGGGCGACGAGCGCCGTCGTGCCCTCGATGCCGACAATGCCGCTCACGTCGACGCGTGAGCCGTCGGTCGGCATGTGCCAATAGTCGGCTGCCGTCAAGCCGAAGCGGTTGTCGATGTGCACGTCGGCAGCCGTTGTGCCGGTGCGCACGTCCTGCACGTAGACCCAGTCGGCAAGGTGGTCGGCTGCCGCGTCGGCAGCGATGCGTTGCGGCTCGACGTCGGGTTCGGTCACCGGTTCTGCCAACACGAGGCGTTGCGTGTTGGTGCGCCACGTGGATTGCAGTCGCGGCATGCCGCCAACTGTCAGTTTCTTTCCGGCAATCCATCCTGCCACGTGTTGGTTGTGGCGGGGAGCGGGGTTGCACACCACGTCGTCGTCGAGGTAAACGAGGAGTGCGCCCGAGTGGTCGCGGATGTAGAGTTCGCCTTCGTAGGCATGGAGCACCCGCGCATTGGGTTTGCCCGCATTGTCCGTCGGTGCGAGGTAGAGGAGGGCTTCCGTGTTGTCGGGCAGCGCATTCCATTCGGCAATGCTGTTGACGGTCGTCATGCTTTGTGCCCGACCATGCAGGTGGCAGCAGCAGAGCCATGCAGCCACCATCAGCATTCGTGCCATGTAGTTATTTGACTTTGTCATTTCGTTTCTGTATCAAATGTTTCAGTTCGTTCGGTTTCTCTGATGTTTATCTTGCGATTGTTCGGACAAAGATACGTTTTTTTTCTGAATAACGGCAGCAAGGTTGGCAAAAATGTGCCTTTTCTCGCGCGTGCGCGCGCTACATTATATATATTAGGGAATGGCGAAAGGTGAAAAAGGGGGCTGCGTAGGGGCTTTTCGGCGTATGCACAAACGTTTTCACGCGTATGCATACGCCTCAATACGTTTATGCGCACGCCTCGGAACGTTTATGCATACGCCGAAAAACGTTTACGCATCAGAGATTTTACGATTTATAAACGGCAGAAAATGAGGATTTTAGAAAATTGGAAAAAGATGGAGAGATGTGCAAGGCATAGGTTGGCGAATGTTGTGGGCGGAAATACGTAAAAAATGTATGATTGTAGCAAAAATGTGACAAAAAGTTTGGCGAATGTTCACAAAATTGCTACCTTTGCATTGCCAATCATTCAATGATGGCATTAGCTCTTTTTTATCAATGAAAACCAGTGAACTGAAACGGCTTCTACGAAAGCACGGGTGCTTTCTTGTAGAACATGGTGCAAACCATGACGTGTGGGCAAACCCACAAGGAGCCAGAACTTTGGTTCCAAGGCACGACGCGAAGGAGGTCAATCCAAAGACCTGCCGTTCAATCTTGAAGAAGCTCCTCGGTTAATCCGAGGGGCTTTGCAAAGAGATTTCGCGGAATTCATCGGATGGAAAAGGGCTTTTAGAATGAAAGCAAAGGAACGAAATATGAAAATGAACGCATTCGTAGAACGAGGAGGAAATCGCAGTTATTCTTGCCGGGCAGAAGCAGACATCAACAATTGTTTGCTCATCGGTTATGGAGATACTGCAAAGGAAGCCATGGACGACCTTTATGTAGCCTACGCAGAACTGAAGGAGGCTGATGGAGGCAATGTTCCTGTCGTTGAGTTTGACTTCAAGTTTGACACCGGTTCGTTGTTCAATTATTATAATTTCTTGAGCATTGAAGGTGTTGCGAAAATAGTGGGCATAAGTCCGTCTGTCCTTCGCCAATATGCAAGCGGAGCAAGAAATCCGAAAGAGAAAACGATTAAGCAAATTGAAGAAGGATTAAGGAAAATATCAGAGCAACTGAAGTGCGTCGTGCTTTGTGCTTGATTCACTTCTTTTCATTGAATTAAAAGAGCTTTTTTGAAGTCCCTGCACGCGAGTGTCGGGGCTTTTTTCATGCGGTGGCGGATGAAAATGTGAAAATTTGCTAAAAGGCTGCGAATGCGAAAAAAATAGTGTGAAAACTTTTTTGCCGTAAAAAGTTTTCTGTGTAACTTTGCACTCGTTTTAGGTTCATAGGGGGCATATTCCTGCGTGACGGGCGTATCCCCAATCTATACGCAAACAAGTAGACATGGCGCAAACTCGAACGGGACATCAAGATGCACTCCGTGAGCGTGTACTGCAGTATGCGCTCGGGGAAATGATGTCGAGAGGCGTGAAACGAGTGAAGGTGGACGAGATTGCGGCAGACTTGCAAATGTCGAAACGGACGCTGTACGAAATGTTCGGCGACAAGGAAAACCTGTTGGTGGAATGTCTGTCGTTTCATTACGAACGGCAGCAGCAGGAGTATCGCCGACTGGCGGAACAGGCGGCGAACCCGCTGGAAGCCTATGCGTTGATTTTCAACAGCAGGGTGGACGAACTGCGACAGATGAATCCGCTGTTCGTGTCGGAGTGCCGCAAGTACGACAGCGTGCAGCGGATGGTGGCAGAACAGGCTGAGGAACGCGGACGGCATGCCATGTCGTTTGTGCAGCAGTGCGTGGACGGCGGATGGCTGCGTTCGGATGTGAACTACGAACTGGCTTTGCGCATCTTTGACATCGTCGGCCGTGCGGTGATGGAGCAGGAACTCTATCGCGAATACGGCATGGAGGAAGTGATGCGGACGCTGGGCGTGACGCAGTTGCGTGGCCTATGTACGGCGAAGGGACTGGCCGTGCTCGAGAGCGGCATCATGCACAATGGCAACGAAGTGAAGAACGAAAAATAACGAACATACATAAAAGCAAGATGAACATGAAAGGTAAAAAAATGATGGCATGTCTGCTGGCGTTGGCGCTACAGACGGGCGTCGTGGCACAGGAAGCGCCGACGTCGGTCGGTACGCTCGACCTGACGCTGGAACGTGCCATTGAGATTGCGTTGGCTGAAAACCCGACGATGAAGGTTGCCGACAAGGAGATTGAACTGAAGAAGACGGCTCGCAGCGAGGCTTGGCAATCGCTGTTGCCGACGGTGGACGTGTCGATGAACATGACGAACAACATCCTCGTTGCCGAAATGGTGACCGGTATGGGTCGCTTCAAGATGGGTGTCGACGGAACGGTGGCTGCCATTGGTGCGGCTTCGCTGAATCTGCCGATTTTCGCCCCTGCCGTTTATCAGAATATCAAACTGACGAAGGAGGATATCCTCTCGGCACAGGAGAAGGCTCGCGGCAGCCGCCTCGACTTGGTGAATCAAGTGACGAAGGCATACTTCTCCGCCTTGCTGGCGCAGGATGCGCTGCACGTGATGCAGGCAGGCTACAAGATTGCGAAGGACAATTTCGACGTCGTCAATGCAAAATATCAGTTCGGTTCCGTCAGCGAGTACGACAAGATTTCGGCAGAGGTGCAGATGCGCACGATGAATGCCAGTCTGGTGTCGTCGCAAACGGGACAGACCCTGTCGCTGCTGCAACTGAAGGTGCTGATGGGTGTGACGGAGGACGTGGACATCGTCATCAACGACTCGCTGCAAGCCTACGAAAACACGCTGTTGCTGGCTGATGCCGAAATGGTGGGCAACGACTTGGAAGGCAACTCCGCACTGCGCCAGTTGGATTACAACATCTCGTTGCTGGAACGTTCGCGCAAACTGCTGCGCACCAACTTCATGCCGACCATCGGATTGCAACTGACGGGGCAGTATCAGAGTTATGCCAACCACAACTGGAACGTGTTCGACTATCAGTTCTCGCCGAGCGCCACGTTGGCAATCGCCATCAACATCCCGATTTTCCATGCAAGCAACTGGACGAAGATGAAGACCAATCGTCTGCAGATAGAACAATTGGAAGAAACGCGTCGCGACACGCAGCACCGCCTGATGCTCGCAGCCGAAAGTTACAAGAAGAACATGGCTTCGTCTATCGCGCAGGTGGAGAGCAACCGCGAAGCAGTGAATCAGGCGACCAAAGCCGTGTCGATTTCGCAGAAGCGCTACGAAGTGGGGCGTGGAACCATACTGGAAGTGAACCAGAGCCAAGTGGCGCTGACGCAGTCGCAACTGACCTACAGCCAGTCGCTGTACGACTACCTCAACAACCGCGCCGACCTCGACTATACGCTCGGACGTGAAACCTATCTGAAATAAGAACCAATTGAATAATATATAAGAATAAGGATATGAAGAAAATCTTTTCAGCCGCAATGCTGTTGGCGGCAATCGTAACAACTTCGTGTGGCGGCGACAAGACCGACAATGCTGCGGCTGCACAGGCAGAAGCAAAGCCACAGGTGAAGGTGGCAAAGGTAGGCAGTCAGATGATTGCGCAGACGGAAACCTACACGGCAACCGTGGAAAGCGACGTGAAGAACAACATTTCGCCCAATTCGCCGTTGCGCATCAAGCGCATCCTTGTCGACGTGGGCGACGTCGTGCGCAAGGGACAAGTGCTGGTCTATCTCGACAACTCTAACCTCACGCAAGGCAACATTCAGGTGGAAAACCAGAAACTCGCCATCGAGAACGCACGGCTGCAGATGGAGAACCGCAAGGTGGAATTCGACCGTGCCAGCGGGCTGTACAACATCGGCGGCGTGTCGAAAGCAGAATTCGACAATGCCAAATTGCTCTACGACCAAGCACGCATCGCTTATGAAAATGCGCAGAAACAACTCAACGTACTGAAGACGCAGGCTGCGCAACTGGGTGAGAACGCCCAACTCGTCGCACCCATCTCGGGCGTCGTTACGGCACGCAACTACGACGACGGCGACATGTATGCTGCACAGCCCGTCCTCACCATCGAGCAAATCAACCCCGTGAAGTTGCTCATCAACGTGTCGGAAGTCTACTACAAGCAAGTGTCGACCGGCATGCCCGTCGACATCACGCTCGATGCCTATAGCGACGACGTGTTCACAGGCAAGGTGACGATTGTCTATCCGTCAATCAACGCGACAACACACACGTTCCCCGTCGAAATCACCATCAGCAACCCCGAGCAGAAAGTGCGTCCGGGTATGTTCGCACGTGCCACCATCAACTTCGGCGATGAGCAGCACGTAGTCGTTCCCGACATGGCTGTCGTGAAGCAAATCGGTGCCGGCGACCGCTACGTCTATGTATATAAAGACGGAAAGGTAAGTTACAACAAAGTGGAACTGGGACGCCAAATCGGCAACACCTACGAAATCATCAGCGGTGTGAACGACGGCGACATGGTCGTTGTGGCAGGACAATCGAAACTTGCCAACGGTAGAGAAGTTGAAGTCATCAAATAACAGATAAAGAAGTATGAGTATATACGAAGGAGCGGTCAAACGACCGATTATGACGAGTCTCTGCTTCTTGGCAGTCATCGTCTTTGGTGTGTTTTCATTGGCGAAATTGCCCATTGACCTCATGCCGGATATCGAGACCAACACCATTATGATTTTTACGTATTATAATGGTGCGTCGGCCAACGATATCGAAAACAACGTGACGCGTCCGTTGGAAAATACGCTCAACTCTGTAGAGCACCTGAAGCATATCACGTCGAATTCGCGCGAAAACGTCTCCGTCATCACCATGCAGTTTGAGTATGGCTACGACATCAACGACCTGACCAACGACGTGCGCGACAAACTCGATATGGTGTCGAACTCGTTGCCGAACGATGCGAACACCCCCATTATCTTCAAGTTCTCCACCGACATGATTCCTATCGTGATGCTGTCGGTGCAGGCTGAAGAAAGCCAGCAGGCACTCTACAAGATACTCGACGACAACGTCGCCAATCCGTTGGCACGTGTCGACGGTGTCGGTACCGTATCTATCAGCGGTGCGCCCCAACGCGAAATCAACATCTATCTCGACCCGCAGAAGATGGAGGCATACGGACTGAGTGCTGCACAGGTCAGTGCTGCCATTGCTTCCGAAAACCGCAACGTGACGAATGGTTCGGTAGACATCGGTTCGACCACCTACACCGTTCGTGTCGAAGGTGAGTTCACCGACCCCGCTCAGATGCGCAACGTCATCGTCGGCAGTTACAATGGCGCCGTTGTCTATCTGCGCGACGTTGCCCGCATTGTCGACAACGTGGAAGAACGTGCGCAGTCCACCTATACCAATGGTAAGCAGGGTGCGCTCGTGATTATTCAGAAGCAGAGCGGTGCCAACTCCGTAGCCATTTCGGAGAAGGTGCTCAAGATGCTGCCTGAATTGCAGAAGAACCTGCCTTCCGACGTCAACATACAGGTGATGATGAACACGTCCGACAACATCCTCAATACGATTGACACGCTCACCGAGACCATTATCTATGCGTTGCTCTTCGTCGTGCTCGTCGTGTTTGTGTTCCTCGGTCGCTGGCGTGCCACGGTCATCATCTCTATCACCATCCCCATGTCGCTCATCGCTTCGTTCATCTATCTGTATGCAACAGGCGGTTCGCTCAACATGATTTCGCTCTCGTGTCTGTCTATCGCTATCGGTAACGTCGTCGACGACGCCATTGTGGTGCTCGAAAACGTGACGACGCACATCGAGCGTGGTTCCAGTCCGAAACAGGCAGCCATTCACGCCACCAACGAGGTCGCCATTTCCGTCATTGCCTCGACCCTCACCATGATTGCCGTGTTCTTCCCGCTGACCATGGTGACCGGTATGTCGGGTGTGCTCTTCAAGCAGTTGGGATGGATGATGTGTATCATCATGACCATTTCTACGACGTCCGCACTTTCGTTCACTCCCATGCTCTGTTCGCAGATGCTGCGTTTGCAGAAGAAGCAGAGCAAGGCGTTCAAGAAAATCTACGGCCCCGTTCAGCGCACGTTGGACAAGTTGGACGACCACTACGAGCGCATGATTAACTGGGCTGTGCGCCACCGCTGGACGGTCATTCTCGCCAGCATCGGCTTCTTCGTCCTCTCTATCATTACGGTGAACATCGTCGGCATGAAGACGGAATTCTTCCCCGCCAACGACTCCGGACGTGTCGGTGTCACGCTGCAAACGCCTATCGGTACGCGCAAGGAAGTGACGAAGGAAGTTGCCCAAGCCCTTGCCGACAAGTGGATGAAGCGTTATGGCGACGACCTCATCGCATGTAACTTCACCGTAGGACAGGCAGGCGACAACAACACCTTCGCCTCGCTTTCCGACAACGGCAGCCACATCGCGTCGTTCAACATCCGTTTCGTGCCTTCCAACCAACGTGCAAAAGGCCTTATCGCCATTTGCGACGAAATGCGTGAAGACTGTAAGGCCATTCCCGAACTCAAGAAGTTCCAAGTCATGCTCGGCGGAAGTCAGGGTGGCGGAATGGGCGGACAGAGCACGGCTACGTTCGAAGTCTATGGTTACGACATGGACGCCACCGGAAAGATTGCCAACGAACTGGCGGCTAAACTTGCCGAAAGCGACATGGTCGGTCAGACCAACATCTCGCGTCAGGACTTCCAGCCCGAACTCGTCATCGATTTCGACCACGAGAAACTCTCTGAACTCGGCATCGGACTCAGCGACGCATCCACAGCCGTGCGCAACCTCATCACCGGTTCGCTCATGTCCTACTTCCGCGAGGACGGCGACGAATACGACATCAAGGTGCGCTACGAACCCGACGCACGCATCAGCATCGAAGACCTCAACAACATGCTCATTCCCTCCGCACGCGGCAACATCCGCGTTCGCGACGTGGCAACAATTCGCGAAAGCAGCATTCCGCCCACGATTGAACGCAAGGACCGCCAGCGCATCGTCACCGTCATGGCCGTGCTCAAGGAAGGCTACGCCCTTTCCGACGGCGTCGAGTTGGGACGCAGCATCTACGAAAAGATGGATATGCCCAACGGCGTCTACGTTCAGGTTGCCGGTTCCTACGAAGACCAGATGGACTCCAACCGCGACCTCGGTACGCTCGGCATCCTCATCATCCTGCTCGTCTTCATCGTCATGGCAGCGCAGTTCGAGTCGCTCACCTATCCGTTCATCATCATGATTACCGTCCCCTTCGCCTTTGCCGGCATCATCTTCGCCCTCGTCTTCACGGGCACCAACCTCAACATCATGTCCATGCTCGGCGGCATCATGCTCATCGGTATTGTGGTGAAGAATGGTATCGTGCTCATCGACTACACCCAACTTCTGCGTGAACGCGGCTACGGACTCATCCGTGCCTCCGTTGCCGCAGCCCGCAGCCGTCTGCGTCCTATCCTCATGACGTCGCTCACCACCATCCTCGGTATGGTGCCGATGGCAATGAGCCATGGCGTCGGTGCCGAAATGTGGCGACCGATGGGTGTCAGCATCATCGGCGGTCTGACGGCATCCACCGTCCTCACGCTCATCTACACGCCCTCCATGTTCTGTATCTTCGGAGCAAACGGCGTGAAGCGCAACCGCCGCAAGATGCGCAAGCAGCGCGAACTCGACGCCTACTGGAAGGATCACGCGCACGAAGAGATGAACTTCATTGCAGAAGACTGACCCCAACGTTTAACTTCAAATTACGTCAATTCATGAAATCAATATTCATCGCATTCGACCAAGCACAGTCGGAAAACGTGCTTGCCGTTCTCAGCCGAAGCAACGCACGCGGATTCACCATGTGGGAGCAAGTGCAAGGCTGCGGAAGCAAGACGGGCGACCCCCACTTCGGTTCCCACGCATGGCCGACCATGAACAGCGCCGTCATCACTGTCGTCGACGACAGCCAAGTCGAACCCATCCTCGCGCGTCTGCGCCAAGCCGACGAAGACAACCCCATGCTCGGCATCCGTGCCTTCGTCTGGAACGTCGAAGCCGCTATCTGACATGCCCCTCCTGTGTGTGCATCGTCCGAGGTGCACACCTCAATTATGAAATTCCTCTGCGGAGACAAAATGCTGCTCCGCAGAGGAATTTTCATTGCCGTTTCCGTCCGCAAAAAAGCCTGTTGCATAACCCCCGTCAGGCGTGCGCATAAACGTGAACACGCT
>JAFLUS010000070.1 GCA_022508685.1 Prevotellaceae bacterium
GCGGAGAGTGTATCGACTTTGCCAACGTCGAGCAAGCGGAGGTCGGGGTGGCAGTCGAGGCGGACGGAATGGGTCGTACAGGAATGGAGGTAAAAGTCGATGATGGAGAAGCGTTCGCTCCATGTCGTCATCTGCGACAGCAGCGTGGGGGAAATGAGATGGATGCCGGAGAAAGCGAAGGGTGTGGCATCGGCAATGCTGCCTTTGATTTCGTTCGTCTTGATGTTCTGCCACCCTACCAGTTGCTGTCGGGCATCGGCATAGAGGTAGCGGGTGGTGGTGCGCTGACTGACCAGCAACGTGGCATCGGCTACTTGCGCGTTGCGCAAATAGAATTCAGCCACATCAAGGTTGTGAAGGATGTCGACGTTATGGACGAGGACGGGACAGGACGTTTCGAACAAAGGCATGGCTTTGCGCACGGCTCCACCGGTTTCGAGCAACATTCCGCGTTCGTCGCTGATGCGAATATCAAGTCCGAAGTTGTCGTTGGCATGAAGAAAGTCTATGATTTGCTCGCCGAAATGGTGAATATTCACGACGATGCGCGTGAAGCCTGCGTGCTTCAGCCGCTCGATGAGGTGTTGCAACAGCGGTTTTCCGGCTACGGGTACGAGGGCTTTGGGCATGGTGTCGGTCAACGGACGCAGACGGGTACCCAGTCCGGCTGCGAGGATGAAGGCGGATGCGTTCATGCTTCGGTTCGTTTAGGAAAATGCTGACGGATGTTTTGCTCGCGGTGAATGAGGTTGACCTCGATGCCGAAACGGCGATGCAAGTATTCTGCCAAATGCTGTGCGCTGTAGACGCTGCGATGCTGTCCGCCCGTACATCCGAAGCAGAATTGGAGGTGAGTGAAACCGCGGTCGATGTAGCGCCTGACATGGAAGTCTGCCAATCGGCGGACGCTCTCTAAAAAAGTAAGTATTTCACCATCACGCTCCAGAAAATCGATGACAGGGCGGTCGAGCCCCGTGAGTTGTTTGTATTCTGCGTAGCGACCGGGATTGTTCGTGCTGCGGCAATCGAAGACGTATCCTCCGCCATTTCCGCTCGCATCGTCGGGAATACCATGCTTGTAGGAAAACGACCAGATGGTGACGGAAAGCGACGGAGAGATGGGAACGGAGGGCGCAGACTGCAGTTGCGAAGCAATGAGGTTGAGCGCGATTTCCTTCAGGTAGGGATAGCGGTCGCACGAACCTTGCTCGATGCTTTGCTGCAAGTTGGCAAGGGCAGGCGGAATGCTCTCGATGAAGTGCGGTTTGCGTTCCCACAATCCTCGTAGTCCGTATGCACCGAGCACTTGCAGTGTGCGGAACAGGACGAAGCGGCGAAGATGCTGCATGAATGTGGCACGCTCAATGCGGAGATAGGGCTGCAGGGCATCGAGATAGGTATCTGTCAATGTCTGACGCAATTCTTCGCTGTAGTGTGCAGAGGCTTGCCAAAGGAACGACGCGACATCGTAGTAGATAGGGCCTCGACGTCCGCCTTGAAAGTCGATGTAGCGCAGTCCCTGCGGTGTGAGCATCATGTTGCGGGCTTGGAAATCGCGGTACATGAATCCCTGTTCGGACGTTTGCAACAAATCGGCTTTGAACAGCTGAAAGTCTGCCTCGAGCATCAGTTCGTTAAACTCCGTTCCGGTCAGTTTCAGGTAATTGTACTTGAAATAGTTGAGGTCGAACTGAATGCTTTGAGCATCCATTTCCCGCAACGGGTAGCAGTGTTGCCACACGTCTTCACCCGCTGCTTCGAACTGAAAGCGCGGGAGGTCGGTCATCACGCTTTTCAGCATGGCTACTTCTTCATCGGAATATGCTCCGCCACGTTGTCGTCCTTGACTTAAAAAGTCGAACAAGGAGCGGTTGCCCAAATCTTCTTGCAGATAGCACGTGGCATCGGCACTCATGGCATAGACGGCAGGAACGGGCAAGCGGCGTTGCGCAAACAGTTGAGCCAGTCGGAAGAATGCGCGGTTCTCTTCCACCGATGTCCCGATACAACCTATCACCGTCCGGTCGTCGTCCGACAGCCGATAGTATCGCCGATTGCTGCCTGCACCCGGCAGTTGCTCCACATGGGCGGGGGCGGTGCCGTATGTGTCGGCGTAGAGTTGTATCAATTCTTGTGTCGCCATATCGACATGATTTTAGAACGGACGGCTACGATGCCCAACAGCGACACCACGATGAAGAGTCCTGCTCCCACAATGACGGACGACCAAATGGCAGGCGTTTCCATATCGGGGAAGAACGATGTGAACATGTTCAGGTAGGTGTTGCGAATCAACAACATGGTGGCCAACGCAAGCAGCAGCACCAATGCGTTCAGCCCTGCAGTCAGCAGTTGATAGGGATGCGAGACACGGGCAGGGCTATAGCCAATGAGCAGGAGATTTTCGAGTTTGCCGCTATTCTTCTGCACGAGCAGCCACACCGATAGCATCAGGATGTAGAATGCCAACAGGCAGATGACCAAACCGACGCCCATCACAATGGCGACGATGATGCGCAGAATGAAGGTTGTCTTCGACGAATCCAGTTTGTCTTGGTCGGTGACGTAGCCATTCGCCGTCAGATAGCGGGCGATGTTCTCGTCCGTAGGATTGCCAACCTGCACAATCACGCGGGTATATTCCCGGGTTGCATCGGTGGCATAGGTGCGGTTTGCCCAATCCATGAACTGCTGCGGCACGAGTATGGTGTTCAGACGATTGCTGAATCCCACGATGCGACCTTCAAAGACGTCGTACCGACCGGCTCCCGACACCGTCACGCCCAACTTCATTGCGCCCAGAATGCCTTCCGAGAGTTGGGGCATGTTGCGGCTCTGCGCAAAACCGAAGTTGTACAAGTCAAGATAGTTGCGCGGAAGGATGATGGGGATTTTCGTGTCGCCTTCGGCAAACGTCCAGTCTGCCGTCTTCACATCGACGAAGTCGTCGGGGACGGATTCAAAGAACATATCCGTGGAGAAGCGCACGAAGCCTTCAACATCGAATGTGGCCCGCACGTCGTATGCCGATGCCGTGAACATCCCTACCCGCTCGGCAAAGGGTTGTTCGCGCAAGTCATCGATTTCGCTTTGTGAGAAAGTGGAAGAAGAACCGGCAAGCGTTCCTAATGTACTCACATCCTTATTGATGATGAGGTAGTCTTCCTTCATGAAACTATCCTCACTGCTGTACACAGATTGTATGTCGGTATAGAACTGTATGCCTAACAGGATGATGAGCATCCCTACGAAGTTGGCAAAGAAGAAACCTGCAAACTGCGGGATGCTGATGTGCTGACGCAGTAGTTTCCAAACGAGATTCATTCTCTTACGCATTTTTTAGTTTACAAACGAAGTACATGGTCGTAGTCCATCTCCATGTGCTTGCCTATACTCGTCACTATCACGCCGGCACCCTGCTTGCGTGCCTCCGTCATCATCACGTTTGCCATCACCGCACTGTTCGTATCGTCGAGGTGGCTGATGGGTTCGTCCACAAATACAAAGTCGAACGGTTGGCACAGCGTGCGAATCATCGCCACACGCTGTTGCTGTCCGAACGACATGCGGCCAATCTTTGCATTGCGCTTGTCGGCAATGCCTAATTGCTCAAACCACGCATCAATCTGCTGCTGACTCTGGTAAGCCGTCAGTTGATTCTTGATTTGCACATTTTCCATCGCCGTCAGTTCGGGGAACAGGCGCAGTTCTTGCCACAGCAGTGCGAAATGATGCTGACGGATGTCTACCCATCGGCTGACGCCAAACGTGCGGATGTCTGTTCCGTCGAATGCAATCGTACCTTGATAGTCGTTCCGATACCCATAGATGTAACTGCAGAGCGAGGACTTTCCCGTACCCGAATTGGCTTCGACAAGATACGTCTTTCCACGTTCCAACTTCACATCACGGAGCCATACATCGCTCTGAATGTCCGTTTGCTGTGCAAATACCTGAGGCAACGTCTGCTTCAATTCGATGACGTCCATGCTCGCTTAAAAGTTTTTTTCAACAAATTCGTTCAGCAGCGACATGCAGACCGCCAACACGTTCTTGCTGTCGTCCTTGAGAACGAGGCGGCTTTCGCCCTTCAGTTTCGTTTCCATGCGGGCGATGAACACGTCTGCCAAGTCCATTGCCTTGCGGGCTTCGGTCGGCAACTGCTGCCGTTCTCTCTCTGTCAGTGTCAATGTCAGCATGCGGTGAACATCTATATAAAGGTATGCATACGACGACGTGATGTCGCTCTTGTACTTTGCCAGCCCGGCGTTGTTGCCCGACATCATTTCTGCCGGCGTTCCCTTTGCCTGCAACCACACGAAGTTGTGCTGACCATCAACACCGACATAGGTCGAATGCACTTCACGCACTTCATCCCATGTGTCCCAGTCGTATGTCCACTGCTCTTCGTCCAAGCGATAAAGGTTGTCCGAGAGCGGCACCATATTCGTAGTGGCATCCATTGCGCTGGCAAACAACTGCGGCAACTTCTTCACGTATTGGTCGCTGTTCACTTTTGCTGCAGCATATATAGGCGCATTTCTGTCCTTCATGTCGTCGGAATTGAGGGCAAATGACACATCGCCGTCCACCGAACGAATCATGTTGCTGAAGTCCATGTCCATTTCCTGTTCAGCCATCAGCAATGCCTCTTTCACGCCATTCACGCGCTTCACCATGTCCAAGAACTTGCTGCCGTCGACCGACACGCTGCCCCACAGCAGGCAATTCTCGTGCGCCAATCCCAAGTATGTACCATTGATTTTCTGCATGTAGTCAGCATTGGCTTCCAACTTCTTCTGCGCTTCCTTCGTACTGCCGTACATTTCCATCGCCATGCGCACGCAGCCTTTGTCGAACACCAAGTTACCGAGCAGGTTCACGTCTTTCAGTTGTACGCCTCCCATCATTTCGCTCACGTCAATACCCTGCGTTTCCAACAGCGCCGTCGGCACGATACCATAGTTCAGCCACAACTTGGCATCGCCTTCCATGCTTGACAAGCGGTCGTAAGCCTCCGTGTCGCTGAAGTGCTTATCGTTGTCGAACAGTTGCACGATGCGTTTTTTCGCCTTCGCAGACGACAATCCGAGCCCCATGTCGCACAGCATCACGAAGGCATCGTCGTCATACGCCACCTGCACTTCGTCTTTCACCGATACGCACTTCAGTCCGTCATCTTCCTTGACTTTCAGATTGGCCATTTTCATCAAATCGTCTATCTTTCCTTCATTCGCCACACGCATCGTCAGTCCCACGAAATTGCGGTCTGCCGTAATGAAGATGTACATCGGTGCGGTGAAATCAATACCCGACTGGTTAGGATTTTTGATGATGTCCAAGACTTGTTCGCGTTCTTTCTTCGAACGGGCATTGTCGGACATGAAGTTCGTCAGCAATTGCATGACTGCCTGATTGTGTTCCAAATCGCATTTGTCAGCCATGCTCTTAAAATCAACAGATGCTACCATGCGGACGTCTGCCGGTATCACTTCCAGATAATCGTTGTCGCTGCACGACGACAAGCATACGAGGGCAAGCATTGCCACTAAAAAAAATCTTACTGCTTTCATTGTGTTAGGTATTTGAATGTTTGTCAGTCTAAATAGATGATGTATTTGCCAAGTTCATCAGATGAACAGCCACCAGTGCTGCCGTTTCCGTGCGAAGTCGACTCGTTCCCAAGGTGACGCTGACGAAGCCTGCCTGTTCAGCCATCCGCACTTCGTCCACGCTGAAATCGCCTTCGGGACCCACGAGCACCAGTGCATCTTCGCCTGCGACAAGCACGTCTTTCAGTGCTACTTTCGTCGCCATGTCGTCCTGCTCGTAGCAGTGGCAGATGAACTTCTTGCCGGGAAATGGCTGAGCAACGAATTGCGCAAAGTCCGTTACGTCGTTCAACTGCGGTTTCCACGCCTTGTGACTTTGCTTCACAGCCGCGACCACGATTTTTTCCACGCGTTCCGTCTTCACCACAATACGTTCGGAGAATTGGCAACGTAGGAACGTCAGTTCGTCAAAACCGATTTCTGTCGCCTTCTCCGCCAACCACTCCATGCGGTCCATGTTCTTCGTCGGCGCTACTGCCAAATGCAGATGGGCAGCCCACTGCCGTTGCTGCGGCATCGCTTCGAGAATGCGGTACGTACAGCGCTTCTTCGTCGCTTCGGCAATCTCGGCACGATAGAACGTCCCTTCGCCATCCATCAGCCGCACCTCGTCGCCTTCCGTCAGCCTGAGCACCCTCACTGCGTGGGCGGCTTCGTCCTCGGGCAGTTCATTCGTCGTGCTTGCCTTCGGAACGTAGAAATAGCGCACTTCCTTCATGTTATATTCCGTTTTCGTGTCTGCACCTCAGTTCTCCATGCGGGCAAAAGCCGGTGCGTCGATAGTGCAGAAGTCTTTGTCCTGATACTTGAAATAGCCAGTGATGCCTATCATTGCCGCATTGTCGGTGGTGTAACTGAACTTTGGGATAAACACCTTCCAGCCGTAGCGACGGGCATGGTCGTGAAAGGCGTTGCGCAATCCCGTGTTGGCGGACACTCCACCAGCCACAGCCACTCGGCGAATGCCGGTTTCCTTGGCAGCCAACCGCAGTTTCTTCATCAATATATCCACGATAGTCTTTTCCAACGAGGCTGCCAAGTCTGCCTTGTGATGCTCCACAAAGTCGGCATCCTCCTTCAGCCAGTCACGCAGCGAATACAAGAATGAAGTCTTGAGTCCGGAAAAACTATAGTCATAGCCCTTGATTTGCGGTTTGGCAAACTGGAACGCTTCAGGGTTGCCCTGTCGTGCCAACTTGTCGATAATCGGACCACCCGGATAGCCCAATCCCATTACTTTGGAGCATTTGTCTATCGCTTCGCCTGCGGCGTCGTCGATGGTCTGCCCCAATATCTTCATGTCATTGTAGGCATTCACCTGTATAATCTGCGAGTTGCCGCCACTGACCAACAGGCAAAGGAAAGGAAATTCCGGCACGTCGTTGTCGCCATCGCTTTCCTTTATAAAATGTGCCAGTACGTGTCCCTGCAAATGGTTGACATCTATCATCGGCACACCCAATGAGCGAGCCAGTCCCTTGGCGAACGAAACTCCGACGAGCAGGCTTCCCATCAGTCCGGGACCGCGTGTGAAAGCGATTGCCGACAACTGTTCTTTTTCCACTCCCGCACGCTTCAACGCTTGGTCCACCACCGGTACGATGTTCTGCTGATGGGCTCGCGACGCCAGTTCGGGCACGACGCCTCCGTAGGCTTCGTGCACAGCCTGACTTGCCGTCACGTTCGAGAGCAGCACGTCGTTCTTCAGCACGGCTGCCGAAGTATCGTCGCACGACGATTCTATCGCCAATATGTATACGTCATTCATCGTTTTCGTCAATATGTCAGAATTTCCACACCCTCGTCCGTCATCAGCAACGTATGTTCCCATTGTGCGCTGGGCAGTTCGTCTTCCGTCACTACCGTCCAGCCGTCATCCTCGTCCACAAACACGTGCCAGTCGCCCATGTTCACCATCGGTTCTATCGTGAACACCATGCCCGGAACCAGCAGCATGCCCGTGCCTCGCTTTCCGTAATGCACGATGTCGGGGTCCTCATGGAAGGCATTGCCTACACCATGTCCGCACAGGTCACGCACCACCGTAAATCCGTTCTTGTGGGCGTGCTTCGCGATTTCATAGCCAATGTCGCCTACAAAACAATACGGACGGCAAGCCGCGATGCCCACTTCAAGGCATTCCTTGGCTACGTCCACCAACTTCTGCTTCTGCGCCGTCGTCTGTCCGATGACGAACATGCGGCTGGCGTCAGCATAGTATCCGTCGAGAATGGTCGTCACGTCCACATTGATGATGTCGCCTTCTTCCAAAATCTCGTCTGCATCGGGAATGCCGTGGCACACCACTTCGTTCACGCTCGTGCACACGCTTTTGGGAAAACCTTCGTAATTCAGCGGAGCCGGTATGCCTCCGTGCGCCGTCGTATAGTCATGCACCAACGTGTTGATATCCTCCGTCGACATGCCGGCACGGATATGTGCTGCCACATGGTCGAGCACCTGCGTGTTGAGTACGCCTGCACGTCGGATGCCCTCTATCTGTTCGGGCGTCTTTATCAGTCCGCGATGCGGCACCTTCTTCCCACGCCGTTCCATTCCCATGATGATTTTGTCCATCTCGGTCAGCGGTTCTCCGGCTATAGTGTGCCACACCCGTCCGCGTTTTTTCATCTGCAACATAGTCTTCGTTTTTCGCAATGAGTGTGCAAAGTTACAAATAAGAGAGAATAATGCAAAGGGAAAAAGCATTTTTCCAATTTGCATGGTTGAGTGGAAGTTTCATAGAGTCGTTTTGAAGTCTATCAGATTGGCAAAAGCCAACAATCCGCAGTGGTCATGGTCAA
>JAFLUS010000071.1 GCA_022508685.1 Prevotellaceae bacterium
AAATTGAACTGAAGTGCACTTCAGATTGAACGAAAGTGCACTCCAAATTTTGAGTTTGTAGAGTCTTGATTGTCAGCGAGTTAAAAAACCGCCAATTTTAACACTTAAATGTTAATTTTAACACTGGTTGTTAAAGGAATTTAACATTTTTCGGCGGTCGTTATTCTGCTGTCCTACCTTGACGCGCACGTTATCTGTTTCTTGCTTCAATGCTGCCGTGTGCGTTCGGGATGTCGGCGGAGGTAGTCGGCGATGCGGTCGGCATATTGGCGGTCCTTGCGGTTGTGGGGACGCGGAGTGTAGTCCATGCGTTCGGGAATGTGGGTGCCGTGGTCGAGGATGGTGGGGGTGGTGCTGCCGGAGGGTTTGACGATGAGGAGGGAGTCGTAGAGGTGGTGGTCGTCGGCGGTGTAGACGGCGAGGGCGAGGGTGTCGCGACTGATGCGGATGTGCTGGTAGTAGCGGTCGGCGATGCCGAATTTGTCGAAGCGGTCGTCGAACTCGATGCGGTAGTGCTTGGGTGAGCAGTGGCTGACGGTGTAGACGGGGGTGGTGGGGGTGCCGTCGTCGCGGTGGTGGGTCATGCGGGCGTAGGCGTGTTCGTGTCCTTGCAGGATGAGGTCGACGCCGTGGGTGCGGGCAACGCCGTCGAACAGCCAGCGTTGCAGCAGGTTGTTGTTGCCTTTGACGGAGTGGAGGGGGTGGTGGACGACGAGGATTTTCCAGCGTGCGGTGCTGCGTTCTAACTGTTCCGTGAGCCAACGGCGCTGGGTGAGGAGGTAGGGCAGTTCGCGGTTGCTGTCGAGCAGAAAGAATTGGGCGTCGGCGTAGCGGAGGGTGTAGAGGTGGTTGTCGCCGAGGGCGGACTGCTGGAAGTAGGAGAAGACGAGGGAGAAGCGGCGTTCGACGTGTCCGACGATGCCTTTGAGGTAGTCGTGGTTGCCGGTGGCGCAGAGCACGGGGAGGGTTTGCCCGATGGAGTCGAGGGTGCGGAAGGTTTCTGCCCAGTGTTGGTCGGTGGGGCGTTCGGTGAGGTCGCCTCCGCAGACGAGGAATTCGGTGCGTGGATGCCGTTGGCATGCCTGTCGCAGCAGTCGGTTGGCGACGCCGTGGATGGTGTCTTGCACGTCGCCGACGTAGAGGAATTCGAATGGGCGGGAGCCGCTTGGCGGTGTGCTGAACGTGTGCCATGCCGACGCGAGGCTGTCGGTGACGACGCGATAGCGGTAGCGGGTGGCGGGTTGCAGGTGGGGCAGTCGGGCGACGTAGTAGGCGGCACGTCCGTTGCGCGAGACGAAGGTTTCGCCGTGGGCGTCGATGCGTCGGCGAAGGGTGCTGTCGGCGGTTTCCAAGTCGACGTGCGAGGGTCGGACTTCTTCGCCGCATTGCCAACTGACGTTGCGCGAAAGGGCGGTGCTGTCGCCGAAGGTGAGCAGGATGCGTCCGGGGGCGGGCAGTCCGCGATAGGGCATTTCGGGTTCGTTATGGAACCACACGCGCCACCTCGCTGCCGTGAGCACGCCTGCGGCTGCCACGATGGCGAGGAGGACGATGCCCAGTGTTTTTTTTCGTTTCTTTCGTTTCATTCTCCGTCGTTTTCGTTGCAAAAGTAGACATAATTTTTCTTCATTCAAAAGGAAATCCGTAATTTTGCAGCGTTTTTCGGGAAAACTGCCTGTCGTTTTCCCGGCTTGCAACTCTGAATGCGCGTCATGACGAAATGGGATAAATGGAACGTGGTGCTGGCGGCTGTGCGTCGTCCGTTGGGCAATTTCACGGCGTGGCTGTGGAATCTGCTGCTCGTGTATGTGCTCTACAGCGTCTGCCGGCTGACGTTCATGTGGGTGAACTGGGACAGTTATGCTGCCACGATGACGTTCGGCCATGCCGTGGACTTGCTGTGGGCTGGGCTGCGGTTCGACACGAGTGCGATTCTCTATACCAATGCGCTCGTCATGTTGCTGCTGATGCTGCCGCTCCACGTGAAGGAACGGCGCGGCTACTATCGCGTGGTGCGGTGGATATTTGTCGTGGTCAATTCGCTGTGTCTGTACAGCAACCTCATCGACTGCGTGTATTTCCAGTTCACGGGCAAGCGCACCACCATCAGCGTGCTGCGGGAGTTCAGCCACGAGGGTGCGGGCAACATGGCGCGCATCTTCGGTGAGCAATTCTTGGCTAACTGGTATCTCGTGCTGCTGGCTGCCGTGCTGACGTGGGCGTTGTGGAAACTGTTTCGTGCGCCTCGCACTCCGCGCACGTCGGCGCTGCTGCCTTACTACGTGGTCAACGTGCTGCTCATCGTGGGCATGGCACCGCTGTTCGTCTTCGGCATGCGGGGCGGCGCCACACATGCCACGCGACCCATTACCATCAGCAATGCCAATCAGTACGTGGACTTCCCCGCCGAGACGGGCATCGTGCTGAACACGCCTTTCTCCGTCATCCGCACGTTCAACAAGCGTCCCTTCGTCAGTGTGCAGTACATGGGCAGTGATGAGGCTGAACGCCTGTTTTCGCCCGTCCATCGTGCCGTGCCGGAGGCGCCGTTCCGCAACATGAACGTCGTGGTGTTCATCCTTGAGAGTTTCGGCAAGCAGCATTTCGGGTTCTACAACGACACGTTGCGTGGCGGCACTTACGAGGGGTTCACGCCGTTCCTCGATTCGCTCTGCCGCAACTGCGCCTACACGTTTGAATATTCCTACTCCAACGGCCGCAAGAGCATAGAGGGGATGCCCTCCGTGCTCAGCGGTCTGCCCAACTATGTCGAACCGCTGTTCCTCACGCCGGCATCGCTCAACAAGATGTCGGGACTGGCACGCGAACTCGGCAGCCACAAGGGCTACACCACTGCCTTCTTCCACGGCGCAGAAAACGGGTCGATGGGTTTTCAGGCGTTCGCCAACGCCACAGGTTTTCAGCGCTACTACGGCCGCACGGAGTACAACCGCGACCCCAACTATCGGGGCGACGACGACTTCGACGGCACGTGGGCCATCTGGGACGAAGAATTTCTTCAATATTTCTGCGACGAAATGTCGCGGATGTCTACGCCCTTCATGACGGCCGTCTTCACCGCCACTTCGCACACGCCCTTTGCCTTGCCCGACCGCTACAAAGGCAAGTTCCCCGAAGGGCGGCACCGCATTCAGCGTTGTGTGGCATACAGCGACCACGCCATGCGCCAGTTCTTCCGCAAGGCAAGTCGGCAGCCGTGGTTCTCCAACACGCTGTTCGTCATTACCGCCGACCACGTCAGCGGACAGGTAGACCCCGTGCATCAGACGACGCTCGGGCACTACAGCGTGCCGATTATTCTCTATGCGCCCGGTCATCCCGAACTGCACGGCTACGACCGCGACCGCGTGGTCGAACAGACCGACATCATGCCCACGGTGCTGTCCTATCTGAATTACGACAAACCCTACGTCGCCTTCGGCAACGACATGCTCACGACGCCGCCCGACAGCACGTTTGCGCTCCACTGGGTGCCCGAGTTCGACGGCTATGAATATGTCGAGGGCAACTATCTGCTGCAGTTCGACGGCACGCGGACGACGGCTGTCTACCGTTACCGCACCGACCCCATGCTGCGTGAAAACCTGCTGCACGTGCTCCCTGCCGACAGCATTGCGCTGCCGGAGCGCCGCATGAAGGCCGTCATTCAGCAATATATGCAACGCATGAATGACGACCAACTCACGGTGGAGTAGTCGCGAGAGATAAAAGTAAAAGAATGGGAGCCGGTTATTCGTCGAGATAACCGGCTTTCTTCAGTTCGCGTGCCACGGTGCAGCACTCGTCGTACCACTCACGTCCGAAGGCGCGGATGAGCGGTTCGCGCAGAAACTGGTAGAGCGGGAGGTTCTGACGCCGTCCGAGTTCACAGGCGCAACGGCAAATGTCCCAGCGGTGGTAGTTGACGGCCGTCATGTCGCCCACGCTGCTGAGGCGGACGGGATAGAGCGCACACGAAATCGGCTTCTGAATGTCGAGCCGCCCTTCACGCTGTGCGCGGTCGATGGCGCAGAGCGTGGTGCCGTCGGCATGGCGGACGGCGAACACGCAGTCGCGGTTGTTGACGATGGACGTGACGAACTGGCCGTCGCGGTCGATGTAGACCACGCCGTTGCTGTCGATTTCGGCTTGCGCCTCGGGCGTGAGTTCGGAGCGGAGCACTTCTGCCGCTTCTTCGAGTCCGGCAATTTCGTCCATGTCGACGGGTGCGCCTGCGTCGCCTTCCACGCAGCAGGCTCCGCGACAGGAGGTGAGGTCGCAGCAAAAGGATTCGCGGAAAAGGTCGAGGCTGACCAGCGTGTCGAGAATTTCTACCATAGGAATGTGGGAATGAAAAAGGTTACTTTCTTGCAGCACGTTTCATGTCGCTGCGGCTCTTGCTCTGCGTCACCAACCACACGCCGCTGAAGACGAGCAGCATGGCGAGGGCTTGCGTCCGACCGAAAAAGGCGACGCCGGCAACGACGCTGACGATGCACGCCACGGTGGGTTGCACGTAGTTGTACATGGCGACGATGGTGGGGCGGAGGTGTTTCTGCCCTTGCATCATGAGGAGATAGGCGAAGAAGGTTCCGCCGATGACGACGAATGCCGTTTCCATCCACACGCGGCTGTCGATGCTCGCCCATGGCAGCGCCGTCATGCGTTGCATCGACAGCGGCGCAATGACGAGGGTGGCGTAGGTCGTCATCCATTTCATGCAGGTGATGACGGAGTAGCGCTGAATGAGATGCTTGAACAGCGTCAGGTAGACGGCGAAACTGCACTGCGCAAACAGGCACAGCAGGTCGCCCGGCAGTGCACTGGCAGCGGCATGGCTCGCAGACGGCTGCGAGGCGGTGACGAGAATGCAGGCACCGGTGCAGCCGAGTGCGACACCGACGACTTTCTTTCCCGTCACGGGTTCGCGCAGAAAGACTGCGGCAAGAATGAGGGTGATGATAGGCAGCGTGGTCGTGACGATGCTGGCGTTCACGGGCGACGTCATCGACAGCCCGATGGTGTAGCAGCACTGGTTGCAGACGATGCCGAGCAGGGCTGCAAAGAAGAGTCGCAGCCGGTCGCGCGGCTGTATGGCTTCGCGGGCGGTGAAGAGCGATGCCAGCCAGAAGCACAGGGCACCGCCGCTGACGCGCAGCGTCACCATTTCCAGTCCGCCCACGCCGTGCGTCATGGCGTGCTTGCCGAGCGGCGCCATGAGTCCCCAAATGGCACAGGCGCCGAACATGCAGAGGTGGGCGCCCCAGTGGCGGTCACCAGAAACGGCGTTGTTCTTCGTTGTATTCATAACCGGCAGCGGCAAGTTGCTGACAAAGTTCGTCGCGCGAGACGGAGAGGTCGTCGCACAGTTGTTCGAGCGAATCGTATTGGTCGCGCAGTTTCATGTTGACGACGCTCAGCAGCATCGTCGGGTCGGTGGGAAGTTCGTTCATGGGAAATCAGTCTTTATCGTTTGAACACGGCACGCAGCACAAACCAGCCGTGCAGCAGCAACGTGCGCAGGCGGCCATAGTGGTGCGCCATGATGCGGTGGCGTTCGCGCAACGATGCGCGGTGGTTCTGCGTGGTCAGCCCTTCGGCAAGGTAGTCGGTGAGGACGGCGTCGACGCGGAGTGTGGAGCGATGCTGCTCGGATGCCGACTTGAGCACCCGCACACACCAGTCGAAATCTGCCGAAAAGCGATATTGGAGGTCGTAGGTCGGCACTAACGTGCGCAGCGCGTAGAACGACTGGTGGCACACGCGCATGCCTTGCTGAAAACTCTTCCACTTCAGTCGGCGTGGCGCCGTCAGCCGGCGGTGGCGCAGAAAGGTGCCGTCGGCGTCGACGATGTCCGTCTCGCCATAGACGACGGCAGGCAGTCGTGCCTCGTCGTCGCAGGGCAGCGCCGCAGCAATCGTGGCTAACGTGTCGTCGGCGTGCAACGTGTCGCCGGCATTGAGGAACACGATGTATGTGCCTCGTGCACGCGCGATACCTTTATTGAATGCGTCGTAGAGACCGCTGTCGGGTTCGCTCACCACGCTGATGCTGCGTTGCGGCTGACGTTCGGCATAGGCGCGGGCCAGTTGCAGGGTGGCGTCGGTGGAGGCGCCGTCCATGATGAGATGCTCGACGGAGTCGCACGTCTGCCGTTCCACGCTCCGCAGCGTGCGTTCCAGCGTCGCTGCCGCGTTGAACGTGGCTGTGATGATGGTGAAAGTGGGATTAGGCGTCGGCATAGATGTCCATGTAGAGTTTGGCAATGCGCTCCTCGGTGTAGTTGTCGAGCACCTTCTGGCGGGCATGGCGCGACAGGTCGTCGTAGCGGTCGGGATGCAGCGCCCACACGATGCCGTCGGCAAAGTCCTGCGCATCGCGGTAGCGGGCTACATATCCGCTCTGGCGGTCGTCAATCATTTCGGGAATGCCGCCGATGTCGAACCCCACGCACGGGACGGCGCACGCCATGGCCTCCATAATCGTGTTGGGCAGATTGTCCTGCAGGGAGGGCGTGACGTAGAGGTCGACGGCGTTGTAGATTTGCACCATCTGCTGCTCGCTGCTGACGTAGTCGATGCTGTACACCGGCAAGTCGATTTGCTCGCGGACGGCAGCACTCTCGTCCCCGACGACCACGATGGCAGTGTGGGCGGCAAGGTCGGGATGTTGCGTCTGCAAGATGCGGCAGGCTTCCGACAGGAACCGGAACCCCTTGGCCTCGTCCGTGATGCGACGGCAGGTGAAGAGCAGCAGCCGCAGGTCGGGGTCGTCGGGCAGTTGGCACGCCCGACGGGCTTCCGCCTTGTCGGCAGGCGCGAAGAGCGCAGTGTCGATAGGGTTGGGAATGCTGACGCAACGCCGTCCGTCCGTGAGTGCACTGCGTTCGGCAAGCCGGGTAATCCACCGGCTGCAGCCTACGAAGGTGAGGCGAGGGTGGCGGGCATACATCTGCTGCTTGCGGCGAAAGACGTTGCGGGCAAGGTCGATGCCGGGCAGGCAGTGCAGAAACGGGCAGCGTGCACACTCCGATTCGTAGCGCGTACACGTGTTGGCGTGATGACAGACGGCAGTGATGTACCACATGTCGTGCATGGTGACGACCACGCGCTTGCCCGACGCAAGGATGCGCTCGATGGTGCGCAGCGACAGGAAGGCTTGGTTGACCCAATGGAGATGGACGACGTCGGCTTGCCGGAACTCCTTCATGCGGGTGATGTCGGTGCCGGTGTTGGCGATGTCGACGGCGAACACTTGTCGGCGTTGCCAACCATTGTTGAGAAAGATGACGAGGCGTTCCCACAGGAATTTCAGCGGCAGCAGCCACGAACTGGGAACGGCGCTCACCGAGAGGCTGTCGGTCTGGCGGTCGCGCACGAGCATGGTGGCATGGGTGCCGCTGCGCTTGAGCGCCTGCATGAGCCGGTTGGCAGCAATGGCAGCACCGCCGACCCTCTCGGATGTGTTGATGATGAGTACTTTCACGTGGTTGGAATGCTTTGACCATGCAAAGTTAGTGATTTTTGAGCGACGGGGGACGGTTTTGCGTCAGAAATCGTTGATTGATGGAAAAATAGCCTATATTTTCGTCTGCTATATAGCATAAAAATTGCAAGTTTGGCGGAAGAAAAAGCCCAATCCGTAAAGAAAAATGCGTTTTTTACGCATTGACATTTTTTCGATACCAGTCTGCGAGGTAAAGAAGGGTTATTTACCTACTTTTGCAACCGAAAATCGCACAAGACCATACTTTAGGGAAAGGTTGGGGCGAAAATATAAACACTTTGATAAAACAAACGCGACGAATGGATTACTATTTTGTAACACGACTGCAAGATTTGATGGAGACGGAACGGGTGTTTCTGAACCCTCGAATTACGCTCACGAGCCTCGCGCTACAAGTCGGAACCAATCGCACGTACCTGTCGAAATATATCAACGAGAAACTTGGACAAACGTTCTTCGACTACGTCAACAGCAAACGGCTGGCACATGCCACCCACCTGCTGGAAACCACCAACCTCACGCTCGAAGTAGTGGCAGAGCGTGCCGGCTTCAATTCGTTGTCGACCTTCCGGCGTTGTTTCATGCGGCAGTACAAATGCTCGCCGACCATATACCGTAGGGACTACATGCGGGGGGGTAAAATGTCGTCAAATCACCCGATTGACGACAAAAAATAGAGCAAATACTGTAATTTAGCAGAAAAAGTTTGGCGGTTTCGGGCAAACTTGCTACCTTTGCAACCGCAATGCCGCAGCAGCGGCGTGCACATCCTGCTTCAGTAGCTCAGTTGGTTAGAGCACATGACTGTTAATCATGGGGTCGTT
>JAFLUS010000072.1 GCA_022508685.1 Prevotellaceae bacterium
TTATTGCTTCTTGAACAGGAAACCTGTCTTCATGCCGTTGACGGAACCCGTGAGGGAGGAGAGGGTAGAGAGGGTGGCGTTGCCTGATGCTCCTGCGAGGGTCTGGGCAATGGAGAGGAGTTTCGTAGAGTCGAAAGTGAGGGTGAGATTGTTGAGCGACACGGAAACGTAGGCTGCGGGGAGCGTCATCATGGATGTGGAGATGGTGAGCGTCTTGTTGCTGTTGTCGAACGTGTAGGTGCCGTTGTAGGTCTTGCCGTTGAGCAGGTAGGTGCAGGTGTTGTCCTTGTTGAAGGTGAAGGCGAACTTGCCGGCGGTGATGCCTGCCATTTTGTAGTAAGGCTCGATTTTCTTGATGATGTTGGCTGCGGCTACGGAACCTCCGGCTTGTGTGAGGAGGTTTTCGCTTTCAAACTGTACGGCGGGTTCTTGGTATACCCATGTGCCGATGATGGTGGATTCGGTGGTGCTGGAAGCGAATTGTCCGATGATGCTGCTGATGAGTGTGCCCACGTTGCCTGCTGACGAGGAGGTGGTTGCAGAGGTTGTCGTACCGGTGAGTCCGTTCGGACGGCTGGAGCCAAGTGTGCCGGGGGTGTCGCATCCTGTCAGTGACAATGTGCCGATGAGGAGCAGTGTCGCGATGGTTTTGATGTTGTGCATAATGATAAAAGTTTAATAAATGTTGAGTGGTTCGTAGTAATCGTTAAAACTTTGCAAAATTAGCGACATTTTTCCAAAAAGCAAAGACCGATGTCGATTATTCTGAAAAAAAGCCGTAACTTTGCATGAAATATCGAAAAGAAAGATGCTACAGTTTATCAGTTTTGGAAGTGGAAGTTGCGGCAATTGCTACTACGTGAGCAATGGTGTGGATGCGGTGCTGGTGGACGCCGGTGTCGGTATTCGCCGATTGAAGCGGGGGATGGCCACCTATGGTGTGCGCACGTCGCTGATTCGCGGATTGCTCATTACGCATGACCATGCCGACCATATTAAGGCTGCGGGTCACGTGAGTTCGGAATACAATCTGAAGGTATATACGACGGAGAAGATTCATGGCGGAATGCGCCACAACTACCATGCGATGCGCAAGGTGGATGTGGAACGTGCCATGGCGGTGGAGAAGGATGTGGCGTTCGAAATGGGTTCGCTGCGCATTACGGCGTTCGACATTCCGCACGACTCGGCAGAGAACGTGGGTTATTGCATAGAGAGCGGCAACGAGGTGTTTACGATTATGACCGACGTGGGTGCGCCGACGGAGAATGTGCGCAAATACATCGGACGGAGCAACTATCTTGTGCTCGAGGCGAATTATGATGCCGAGATGTTGAAGAACGGGCCTTATTCGGATTATCTGAAGCAGCGCATCATGAGCGGTACGGGACATTTGTGCAACACGCAGACGGCAGAAGTGCTGGCGGAATGTTTCCACGAGGGGTTGCGCAACGTGTGGCTGTGCCACTTGAGCGAGGAAAACAATCATCCGGAGTTGGCACGCAAGACGATTGAGTTCAAACTTCGGCAGTATGGCATCATTGTCGGAAAGGATGTGCAACTCGAAGTGTTGCGCCGCCAAACGCCGACGGGGCCATGGACGTTGATTCTTTAATATAAATACGCGGAAAACATGGCTACGTTGCGTGCGGCACTGTTTGACCTCGACGGTACGTTGATAGATACGGAGGCGCAGTACACGGAATTCTGGGGTGGCATGGGACGGATGTTCCGACCTGATGTGCCCGATTTGGAGAAGAAAATCAAAGGGACGACGCTGACGCAGATATTCGACGGCTACTTTCCCGACCCACAGGTGCAAGCCGACATCACGGCACGATTAGATGCGTTTGAACAGCAGATGCAGTTTCTGTTCGTGGCAGGCGCAGAGGCGTTTGTCGACGATTTGCGCCGACATGGTGTGCTGTGTGCCGTGGTGACGAGTTCGAATCAGAAGAAAATGGAGAGCATGATGCGGAAACTGCCTCAGTTTGCAGGGATGTTCGACCGCATTTTTACTTCCGAAATGTTTAAGGCTTCGAAGCCCGACCCTGATTGTTACCTGATGGCTGCCCGCACGTTGGGCGTCGAAGTGGGCGAGTGTGTGGTGTTCGAAGATGCCTTCACCGGATTGGAAGCCGCACAACGTGCCGAAATGTTCACCGTGGGACTGACGACAAACAATCCGCGACAGGCGATAGAAGACAAATGTCAATGCGTTGCCGACGACTTCACACGGCTTTCCCATGATGCCGTCGTACGGTTGCTCAATGGTGATGTTTTACACGAAACAATATAGTATGAACATTTAATATTCAATTGATTATGTCAGGATATTTAGTGGAAGATACGCGCAAAGTGACCACCCACCGTTTGCTGCAAATGAAACAGGAAGGCAAGAAGATTGCCATGCTTACCGCTTATGACTACACGACGGCACAAATTGTCGACGGCGCCGGAATGGATGTCATACTTGTAGGCGATTCAGCCTCCAACGTGATGGCAGGAAACATGACGACGTTGCCCATGACGCTCGACCAAATGATTTATCACGCCAAAGCCGTGGTGCGTGCTACGAAGCGTGCGCTGGTGGTGTGCGATATGCCGTTTGGTACCTATCAAGTCAATGCGACGGAGGGTGTGGAGAATGCTGTCCGCATCATGAAGGAGAGTCACTGCGATGCCCTGAAACTGGAAGGTGGCGTTGAAATCATCGAAACGGTGAAGCGCATACTGGCTGCAGGTATTCCAATTATGGGACATCTGGGATTGACGCCGCAATCCATCAATAAATTCGGTACATACACGGTGCGTGCACGCGAGGAGGCAGAGGCTGCCAAACTGATTAGCGATGCCCATGCACTGGAAGATGCCGGATGCTTTGCCGTGACGTTGGAGAAAATTCCAGCAGCCCTTGCCGAACGTGTGGCATCGGAACTGCGCATCCCTGTCATTGGTATCGGAGCCGGTGGCAAAGTGGACGGACAGGTGCTGGTTGTGGCTGATATGCTGGGCATGACCAAAGGGTTTACGCCCAAATTCCTGCGTCGTTATGCCGACTTATCGACCGTCATGACGGATGCCATCGGACACTATATAGAAGATGTGAAGAATGGCGATTTTCCGAATGAAACGGAACAATATTGACGTGCGGAAGGTGCAAACGGGAGTGGCGATTTCGTAGCAAAATGTTAGTGAATGTTGCAGTTTGCATGACAAATGTGTAAAAAAATGGAATATTGTTTTTGATTTTCAGACCTTTTTGTTAACTTTGCAATGGCAGACTGTTGTGTCTTGTCCGAAATGCAAATTATGAAAGCGAAGAAAATACTATTCATTACACAAGAAATGGTGCCCTTCTCCCCGTCGACGCTGAAGTCGGAGATGGGACGCTATTTGCCGCAAGGAATTCAAGAACAAGGACACGAAATCCGTACATTTACACCGAAGTGGGGCAACATCAATGAACGTCGCAACCAATTGCACGAAGTGATTCGTCTGTCGGGAATGAACCTCATCATCGACGACACCGACCACCCGCTCATCATTAAAGTGGCATCGATTCCCGCAGCACGGATGCAGATTTATTTCATCGACAACGATGACTATTTCATGAAGCGTCTGATGATATGCGACGAAAATGGCGAGGAATACGATGACAACGGCGAACGTGCTATCTTTTATGCACGCGGTGTGCTGGAAACGGTGAAGAAATTGCGCTGGGTGCCCGATGTCATTCATTGCCATGGTTGGATAACGGCTTTGGCTCCGCTGTACATTAAGAAAGCCTATGCGGATGAGCCATCGTTCAACGAAACAAAAGTAGTGTTCTCGCTTTCATCGCCCGAATTTCAAAAAGACCTCGGACAGCATGCGGCAGAGTGCATACCGTTCAAGACGGTGAAAATGTCGGATTTTGCAGAACTTTGCACAGACAAGTTCGGTTACGACGAATTGCAGAAGATTGCGGTGAAGTATGCCGACGGCGTGGTAATGGATGACGAAAATGTGAATGCTGATGTCGTGGCATACGCACAAAGTCTGAACCTCCCGATACTGCCTTACCAGTCGAAAGAAACGATGAAAGCCGCATATAGTGAGTTTTATGAGCAAATAGTCGGTCAGTAGTAACGCTTTATCTTATGTTGAAGACATACAGAGAATTGGCAATGCGTGTGTTGTCCGTTCTTTTCGTGATGATTACGTTTGTTTCGTGTGACGACAGCACTGATGCTTTGGGCGTAGAGATGATGCCCGGCGCAGACTTTGTCACACGTCAGTACAGCACTTACGATGTACAAACATTGTCCTATGCCGTAGGCGATTCCGTGTTGGCACGGTCGAGCACATCCTATTTAGGACGTTTCACTGACCCCGAAACCGGAACTGTGGTGCAGAGCGATTTTCTCGCTCAATTCCACTGCACGGAAGAATTCAGTTTTCCCGACAGCATCAGCAACTACACCATCACCAGTACCGAACTGCGTCTGTACGTAACTGATTTTGTCGGCGATTCGTTGGCGAACTTCAAACTCAGCGTTTATCCGTTGAATACGGTCATGGATGCCGATGCCGACTATTACACTAACATCAATCCGGAAGACTATTACGACACGACGGCAGAACCGATAGCCACAAAGTGGTATTCGTTGGCAGACTACACCATTTCTGACGATGAACGCACTGCTACCGGCTACAACCGCAGCATTCGCATTACGTTGCCTACTGAAGTCGGTCAAGCCATATACGATGCTTATCGCACACAGCCTGAATTGTTTACCAATACGGAAACGTTGCTCAATAGCGGTCTGCCTTGCACCAAGGGCTTCTATTTCAAGGTGGAAGCCGGCGATGGTGCCATTGCCTATATCGACGTAGCCCAGTTCAACTTCAACTACCGCTATTACGATTCGGAGTATGAGAAAGATACGCTCGGAGTCAGCCTGTTCGCCAGCACTGAAGAAGTGGTGCAGGCTACGCGCTTTGACAACGAACATCTCGACCAACTCATGGAGGATACGTTGTCCACCTATTTGAAATGTCCGGCAGGTATTTTCACACTTGTCGACCTGCCCATCGCCACGATTGAGGACGACCAACTCATCAATTCGGCAAAACTGACATTTACTCGCTACAACGACCGCAACAGCGACCAAGTGGCATCGGCATTCAAACTTGCCATTCCTCGAACGCTCTTGCTCGTGCGTCTTGACGACTATCTCAATGGTTATTTTGAGAAATATTCCTTGGCGGATAGTGAGACGTCTTACCTCACCACCTTCTCTGCGGCAAGCAATACCTACGTATTTAACAATATCTCCAAACTGATTTCGACCATTAAAGACGAAATCCGTGACGGAACAGCCACGGAGAATGCCGCAAAACTATTGCTCATCCCCGTACAGGCAACCTATGATTCGAGTGGCAATCTGGTGAAACTGAGCCACGACTTCTCCATGTCGAGCACACGCCTTGTCGGAGGTGCGAAAGACCGTTCACTGCTCGAAATCATTTATAGTCGCTATAATTAGTGGATGGAATAAGCCTTATTCGTATGAAGACATTATTCATCATTTCCGTGTGTGCCACATACTGCTTGTTAGCCTGTTCCAACACTACTCAATCATCTGTGGGAACGGAAACAGCAAACGATACGGTTGTTGATACGGCTATGCCGACCGATTCGCTCCATCCAGAGGAATTACCGCTGCCTTCTATACCTGATACTATGCGCGAACCTGCTCTCCGGGCTTCATATCTTATTCAGCATTTTTGGGATGCTATGGATTTTAGTGACACCTTGCGTGCTCATAGTAGCGCGTTCATGGAGCAGAATTTTGCCAACTTTGTCAGCGTGTTTCCCTATGCCGATGAAGCGTCTCGCAGAAATGCCGTCTCTTCTTTTTTGAATAGCGCATCGACAGATCTTCAAACCTATCAATTGATTACGTCTATTGCCGAGCATTACTTGTACGACCCCAATTCTCCGATGTTAGACGAGGAAACCTATATTCTTTTCCTTGAACAGATGGTCACGTCGCCGATATTGGATTCTGCCCATATACTGCGTCTGAAACATCAATTGCGTTTTGCTAAACTGAATCGTCCCGGGATGACGGCAGCAGATTTTACCTATCTGACTCGTGATGGCGATCGCACGACACTTCATCGCACAGACACCAACGAATTATTGTTATTGGTATTCTACGACCCCGATTGTGAGCATTGCCAAGAAGTGATACCGCAGATTGCATCTTCATCCATATTGACCGACATGGTCAATAGCGGTCGTCTGAAGATTCTTGCTATTTATGCCGATATGGATAGTGAATTATGGAAGAAAACCAACACCGAACTCCCAACTTCGTGGATTGTCGGTATGGATACAGGCAATATTTCAAACAAGAACCTTTACGCCCTCCGTGCCCTTCCATCTCTCTATCTTCTTGATTCTAACAAGACTGTCCTGCTGAAAGATGCGCCTATCAGCATGGTCGAAAATTATATGCGGGGAATAGTATCTGAATAGGTTTCATTGTGCTTATACCAGTCAGACCATTCCCCAGTTTGTACACTGAAGATTAGTAGGTCCAAACAGCGAAACTGCAGTATCATTTATTTTCAAGGAAGGCATGCGCCCATGATTGGTGATAGCATATTAAGCCAAAAGAGGTGTATTGAACCTATTGTTTCAATACACCTCTTCGCGTGTTCAATATACCTAAGATAGGCAATCTGTCAGATGATTAGAAACGATAAATCAGTCCCATGCGTATGGAGAATTGATTTTGTTTGGATGAATGGAGATACCCTGTTGCCGGTTTTACTGCCTGACCCTTATCCACCGTATAGTTGACGGGGGCTGTGGCGTGGCTGAATGATGTCGCATTCTTGTATTGCTCCTTGAACATATTGGTCACTCCGGCATTGTAGCGGAATGACACGTCTGCAGCCAAAGGACCATAGATACGGCACTCTGCTCCGACACCGACAAGCACCGATGCCGAAAATCCACTGGCTTCTGGGGCGATGCGTCGGGCATTTGCAAGGTTGGTCGTACCAAAGTTGTTCAGATATGCGTCATCTATCTTCAAATCATCATATTGAGGGTAAACACCATAACTATATGCCGAACCGCTTACGTCCTTAAATTTGCAACTGCTCTTAAATCCCAACCGAACACCGAGGTCGGCATGGAAACCCAACCATTCGTTGCATTGATAAGCGTAGGTCAGGTAAACAGGAACGGCAATCTGTCCCAAATCTACCTTTTGGCTCATATAGCCAATCTCGTAATAACGCTGATAGGTTTCGCCGTCCATATCGGCACTCGCTGGTGCGGCATAGTCGTAGTCCATCGCATCCCAGTCGAATGTGAGCGATGTGGAACGGTATGCCACACCAATGTTGGCTTCTAATCGATGACGGTCTTTCTCAAAGAATGTCCAACCGAAATCTATGCCGTAGTCGCCCGCCGAGGCTTTACGCGACGATGGCAGCGTAGACGTTGTGGAGATTGAATTGCCAAGCCCTATCTCGGCACTTGCCTTGATGGCAAACTTCTCGCCATCTTTCGATTGTGCGGATGCGTGGACTGCAGCAGCCAGCATCAAGGCACTAAGGATATATTGACTTGTTTTCATCGTATTGGGTGTTTTAACGGAGTATCACTTTTTTTGAAATCTCTTGTTTGCCCGACTGCACATGGACAATGTAAGTGCCCGGAGCGAGAATATCGCTATTCAATTCTGCGCTCACCATCGTTCCCGCGTCATATTTTTGCCACATGATGCGCTGTCCGGAGAGGCTGTAAATGGCAATTGTCGACGCTTCGGCACTTTCAATCGTGATTTGTGCACCACGAGGTGTTGCCTTAATCCAATGGACTGGTTGATTGCCATCCGCTCCTCGCGACTGGTCGATGAGGGTTGCCAAGTCGAAATCCTCATCCATACCGCCATCCAAGTGTCGGCGCAGACTGGGGACTACATTACCGTCAGCATCGGTCCATACAGCAAACACCCAGAAGTCGTATGCAGTGTTCTGATAAATCGCAGCCGTTGTGTGGCAATAGCGCAGGTTGGTCTGTGCAATCACATGGTCTGTGTCGGTATCGTCGGTATAACCATAAACGAAGCGATATCCTTGCTGTGTCAGTTCCGTATCGCTCACATCCATCATGACAATGAAGGTGCACGATGTTCCGTCACCCTTGCGCAACAGTTGTTTCGGCGTTTGAGGACGGGCACTCACGGTCACCTTGCAGGTGGCAGAGACTTCTCCGCACGTAGCGGTGATGTTTGC
>JAFLUS010000073.1 GCA_022508685.1 Prevotellaceae bacterium
TTATGCGCACGCCTGAAAACGTTTATGCGCACGCCGAAAAACGTTTATGCACACGAATTTTCAGCACATCTAACACTCTATGTTTCAACTAATTGACAAATAACACCCGCTTATGGCAAAGTCGAAGAAAACCAAATCGCGTGCCTATCTCTCCAAACGCGAACTGAGAACACAGATTGAAGACTGGCTCGGACGCCATCCCGGAGCCTATTTCCCGCTGCGTGCACTGTTCAAGGCATTGCGCCTCAACACCCATCCGCTGAAGATGCTCTGCATCGACGTGCTCAACGAAATGCTCGATGCCGACGACATCGTCCGCAACGAAGACGGCGAACTCTCGCTCAACCGCCACGAACAACTGTGCGAAGGCACGTTCACCCGAACGGCAGGCGGACGCAACTTCGTCGACCTGCCCGACGGCACGGGCATCAGCATCTACGACGAAGACACGCTACACGCCCTCCCCGGCGACAAAGTGCGCGTGAGCCTCTTTGCCAAGCGGCGCGGCTCGACGAAACTGCACGGACAAGTGGTCGAAATCGTCGAACGATGCGACAAGCCCGTCATCGGCGTGCTGCAAGTCAACCGCGACACCGCCTTCCTCACCTCGCCCGACGGACGGCTGCCCCACGACATCCTCATCCCCGCCGACCAACTGAAGGGCGCACGCAACGGCGACAAAGTCATGGTGAAAGTCACCTCGTGGCCCGAACGCGCACGCAACCCCATCGGACGCGTCGTCGACGTGCTCGGCGCCAGCGGCGAGAACGAAACCGAAATGCACGCCATCCTCGCCGAATTCGGTCTGCCCTACAAATACCCCGCCAACGTCGAAGCAGCAGCCAGCCACATCGACCCCGGCATCACGCCGCAGGAAGTGGCACGACGCGAAGACTTCAGAGACGTCACGACCTTCACCATCGACCCACGCGACGCCAAGGACTTCGACGACGCACTCTCCGTCCGCCGGATGGACAACGGGCTGTGGGAAGTCGGCGTCCACATCGCCGACGTGTCGCACTACGTGCTCGAAGGCAGCACCATCGACAAGGAAGCACAACAGCGTGCCACCTCCGTCTACCTCGTCGACCGCACCGTGCCGATGCTGCCCGAACGCCTCTGCAACTTCATCTGCTCGCTGCGCCCCGACGAAGAGAAACTGGCATTCAGCGTCGTGTTCGACATGAACGAAAACGCCGACGTGCTGCGCCACCGCATCGTCCACACCGTCATCCGCAGCGACCGCCGCTTCGTCTACGAAGAAGTGCAGACGCTGTTTGAACAGACGGGAGAAGCATCGCCCGAAGACCTTCAGACCACCACCGTGCCCTTCACGCCCACCACGCCCTGCCGACCCGTCGACGACTTCAGGGAAGAACTCATCCTGCTCAACCGCATGGCGAAGCAATTGCGCCAACGCCGCTTCAAGGACGGTGCCATCGACTTCGACCGCGAAGAAGTGCGCTTTGAAATCGACGAAAACGGCAAACCGCTCAGCACCTACTTCAAACGCGCGAAAGACGCCAACAAACTCGTCGAGGAATTCATGCTGCTGGCAAACCGCACCGTCGCCGAATCCGTCGGCAAAGCCAAGAAAGGCGAAAAGGCAAAGACCTTGCCCTACCGCATCCACGACCTGCCCGACCAGAACAAACTCGACAACCTCGGCAAATTCGTGTCGCGCTTCGGACACTACGTCCGTTCCACAGGAACGAAAAAGGAAGTTGCCCGCAGCCTCAACAAACTGCTGGCAGACGTGAAGGGCGAACCCATCGAAGAACTCGTGCAGACGGCATCCGTCCGCGCCATGATGAAGGCCCGCTACAGCACCGTCAACATCGGACACTACGGACTGGCATTCGACTACTACACCCACTTCACGTCGCCCATCCGTCGCTATCCCGACCTCATGGTGCATCGCCTCCTCACGCGCTACGCCGAAGGGGCGAAGAGTGCCAGCCAGAAGAAATACGAAGCCCTGTGCGAACACTCGTCCGACATGGAGCAACTCGCAGCCAATGCCGAACGTGCCAGCATCAAGTACAAGCAAGTAGAATTCATGGCAGACAAAATCGGCGAAGAATTCGACGCCAAGATTTCGGGCGTAACCGACGCCGGCCTGTATGCCGAAATCGAAGAAAACCGCTGCGAAGGCTTCATCGGCGTCCACTTCTTGGCGCAGGAACCCTTCGACTTCGACGACCGCAACTACTGCCTCGTCGGCCGTCAGACGCACCACAAATTCGCCTTGGGCGACCGCATCCGCATCCGCGTAGCCAAGGCAAACCTCTACCGCAAGCAACTCGACTTCGATTTCGTCAAGAAACTCTCGACATCTCCCACGCCCGCATCTCCCAAACGCTTCTTTGAACAACTGCCGGCAAAGAAGCGCAAGAAGTGATGCTTATTGCGCCTTTCGCTGCATGTCGCGGAACGTGCTGAAAACGATAGGGAGTGAGAGGAGGAAGGAGAGGACGTCGCTCACGGCTTGGCACATTTGTACGCCAAGCAGACCATAGATGCGAGGAAGCAGCAGAATGAGGGGAATGAAGAAAAGACCGCGACGGGCTGCTGCCAGCAGATTGGCGCGGAGCGGCATGTTGATGGTTTGCATCAGCATGTTGCTCAACATGATAAACGCGCAGAGGGGAAGCGACAGCAACTGAATGCGCAGGGCAAGCGTACCGATTGAAATGACGTCAACGTCGTCGCGGAAACTGGCGATGATGTTGGCGGAAAAGATGAACCCGGCGGTGCTGCACACGAGCAGAAAGACGGTGCCGATGCGGACGCAGAACCAGTAGGCACGGCGGACGCGGTCGTAGAGTCCGGCACCATAACTGAAACCGCAGAGGGGTTGGAAACCTTGTCCCACACCGATGATGACGGAATTGATGACGTAGGAAAGGCGTCCGACAATCGACATGGCAGCAATGGCTGCGTCGCCATAGCGTGCGGCGGCAACGTTGAGCAGAATGGTGGCGATGCTGCCGAGTCCCTGACGGGTGAGCGATGGCGTGCCGCCCGATAGGATTTCGCGCACCAATTGCCACGAGGGGCTGAAATGGCGCCAGTGGATGCCGATGTTTCCGCGTCGGTGGGTCATAAAGAGAAGGATGCAGAAACTGCAGACGTGTCCCGTCACGGTGGCGACGGCTGCACCGCGGATGCCCATGTGGAAACCAAAAATGAAAATGGGGTCGAGCACGACGTTGAGCACGGTGCCGCAGACGATGCCCGTCATGGCACTGGCGGCGTTGCCTTGAAAGCGCAGTTGGTTGTTGAGCACCATCGAACCGATTTGGAAGGGTGTGCCCAACAGGATAATGCTGAGATAGGCTTCGGTGAAGGGCAGTACGGTGGGAGTGGAACCAAGCCAGAGGGAGAGGGGTGTGAGCAGGAGCAGACCGACGGCCATGAGGAGCACGCCGACGATGAGCGACCAGAAAAATCCGGTGGATGCCATGCGCGTGGCGGCTGCCATGTCCTTTGCACCGAGCCGTCGGGAGATGTAGTTTCCGCTACCATGTCCGAAACAAAAGGCAACGGCTTGCAGCACTGCCGTGACGGCGAACACGATGCCGACGGCTGCCGTGGCTTGTGTGTTGATTTGGCTGACGAAGAACGTATCGACGATGCTGTAGAGGCTCGACGTGAGCATCGTGATAATGGTAGGGACGGACAGCGCACCGATAACTCGCGCTATCGGTGCTGCCGTCAGAAAATCGTAGTTGTCCCTCGTCTTGCTCATTCGCTGCTATATATAAATATGTACGCGCGCGTGAGAACGATTAGACGAGATGACGGATGAGGTCTTCGCGGTCGCCGGGGAGGAGGTCGATGACGGGAATTTCAATCATCGTATAGGCGCCGGGCTGCTGACGCAGAGAAGCGCGGGCGACGTTGACGAGCACCTGTGCGGTGAGCGCAGGGTTGTTGATGTGCATGTTGAATTCGAAGAGTTGGTTGTGGGTCGTTCCGCTCACACCTTTGCGCACGAGGTTGACACCATGCCCAACGTCGTTGAGCGCATCGACGGATTCGACTTGTTGCACGTGGGTTTCGTCGTTGACGAAGTAGGGGTCGGCCTTGATGGCTGCGGCGATGGTCGGGAAATCGTAACCGGGTTCGAGTTCGACGTAGACCATGCGGCGGTGGATGCCCGTGCCGAGGGGAATGGTGACGGAGAGGGCGTCGCGCACGCCTTCGATGGCACGCACGGCTACGCTATGTCCCATGGAGCGACCGGGGCCGAAGTTGGTGTAGGTGACGCCACGGGGTGCAAGTCCTTCGACGAGGGTGCGGACAACGGAGTCGCTGCCCGGGTCCCAGCCTGCTGCGATGATGCTGACGGCGCCGGTGGCACGTGCTGCTGCATCGAGCGAGCGACGGAGGTCGACGATTTGCGTGTGGATGTCGAACGAATCGACGGTGTTGATACCAAGTGCAAGACATTCCTTTGCGTAGGTTTCGACGCTGCGCGTAGGTGTGGCGAGAATGGCGACTTGCACGCCGGAGAGTTCGCTGATGTGGCGGACGACGGGATAGTTGGCAAGTTCGGCGGGACAGTTGTCACTGCCTTGACGGCGAACGATGCCGACGCATTCCATATCGGGTGATGCTTCGATGGCTTGAAGCGTGTATTTGCCGATGTTGCCGTAGCCGACGATGGCTGCTTTGATTTTTTCCATGATGTAAAGAGGGTTGTTTGGGTGTATTGAAAAAACCAATGCACTGAGCCGTGCATTGGTTTTTACTGAATGGTTCGTATGGTTTACTTGCTTGCCGTTGCTGCGTCTTCAGTTTGGTTTTCATCAATCTTCCGTCCGAGCACGAGGTATGCGGTGGGTGCTGCGATGAAGATGGACGAGCATGTACCGAAGATGACACCGAGAATCATTGCGAAGGAGAAGGAGCGGATGCTGTCTCCACCGAAAATGAAGATGGCGAGAAGCACGATGAGCGTCGACACTGAAGTGTTGATGGTACGTGCCAACGTGGCGTTGAGCGAATCGTTGAAGAGTCGCTGCTTGTCGCGCTTGGGATAGAGTTGCAAGTTTTCGCGGATACGGTCGAATACGACCACCTTGTCGTTGATGGAGTAACCGATAGCGGTCAGGATGGCTCCGATGAAGGTCTGGTCGATGTCGAGCGAGAAGCCTATCCAGCCGTAGCAGATAGAGTACATGCCGATGATGAGGAATGTATCAATCGTGAGGGCTATGATAGAACCTACCGAGAAGGCAATGTTGCGGAAACGGAGCAGAATGTAGAGGAAGATGGCGAGGAGGGCAAGCAGGACGCTGACGATGGCGCCGCGAGTGATGTCCTTCGCGATAGACGGGCCTACTTTCTGCGAACTGATGATAGAACCTCCGGCACGGTTGTCGCGGTCGACGAACTGCTGGAGCGTGACGCTCTTGTCGAGCATGCCCATTTCCACGAACTTGTTGTAGAGGGTTTCTTCGATTTCAGAGTCGACGTCTTCTCCCTCGTCGGCAATGCGGTAGTTGGTCGATACGCGCAATTGCTTGCCTTCAGTACCGATGGCGATGACGCTGGTGGTGACGTTGTCTTCGGTCTTGTTGAGTTCGGTGAACGTCTTGCTGAGTTCGGCGCGTGCCTGTTCGGGCTCAACGGAGTTGACAAATTCTACTTGGAAGTTGCGACCACCGGTGAAGTCGATGCTTCGGCTCAAACCGCGTACGGAGAGAACGGCAACACAGACGATGATGAAGGCTGCGAAGAAGGTGAATGAGCGCTTGTAAGTGCCCATGAAGTTGAACTTCGTGCCTTGCAGGATGTTCTTCGAGAAGTTGGTGGTGAAGGTGAGGTTCGACCACTTGTCGCGGTTGAGGCGGTTTTCATACACGATGCGAGTGAGCCATACAGCCGTGAAGAACGAGCAGATGACACCGATGATGAGCGTCGTGGCGAAACCACGGATAGGGCCTGTACCGAAGTAGTAGAGGATGACACCGGTGATGATGGTGGTGACGTTCGAGTCGAGGATGGCGCTGAAGGCGTTGCTGTAACCTGCCGCTACTGCAGAACGGAGGTTCTTGCCTGCCTTCATTTCTTCCTTCGTGCGCTCGTAAATCAGCACGTTGGCGTCGACTGCCATACCGAGCGTGAGCACCATACCGGCGATACCCGACATCGTGAGTGCGGCTTGGAACGAAGTGAGGATACCGAGCGTGAAGAAGAAGTTGAGCACGAGTGCCAAGTTGGCCACCATACCTGCCTTGAAGCCGTACATGGTGCACATGTAGAACATGAGGACGATGAAGGCGATGACGAACGAGGTGAAACCGGCGTTGATGGATTGCTGACCGAGCGTCGGACCCACCGTTTCCTTCTGAATGATGTTGGCAGGTGCGGGCATGCGACCGGACGAGAGCACGTTGGCAAGGTCCTTCGTGTCGTTGGTGTCGAAGTTACCGCTGATTTCGGTGCTGCCACCGTCGATTTTGTCTTTCACGTTGGGTGCGCTGTACACGAGTCCGTCGAGCACGATGGCTACGCAGTGATTCTTGTTGGCTTCGGTGAGTGCAGCCCATATGCGTGCGCCTTCGGGGTTCATCTTCATCGTTACGACAGGATTGCCGAAACGGTCGAACTCGGCAGCCGATTCCGTCACGACGTCACCTTCGAGCGGAGCATGGCCGTTGACACCCTTGCGCGTGTTGATGGCGTAGAGTTCGAACACGGCATCTTCGCGTGCCTTGGTGCCGAAATGTTCCTTGAAGGGCGCATAGTTCTGTATCATGGACTTCATGGCGTTCTTGTCCATGCCTTTCACGCCCCAGAGCAGCATCATGTCTTCGGGCAGAATCTGACGTGCCTGTTCCGTAGCAAGGAGCGAGTCGATGGTTGCCATGTCGGACTTCTTTGCATAACCCACCATACAGCCGCTGGGATAGGGCATGAGCAGGTCGAGCAGCGTCTTCTTGTTGGCAGCGGCAGTCTCAGTCTTTTCTGCCTTCGCAGCAGGTGCGTTGAGAATGTCTTCCGCCTTTGCAGCCCCGTCGGTTTCCTCAGCCTCTTCAGCATTTTCAGCCACTTCGGCAGCCGTTTCTTCCACTTCTTCGGCTTCGTCGTCGCTGATGCCGGCAAGTGCGTTGCTTACTTGCTGTACGTACTGCAGGGCTTCGGGAGCATCGTAAGTCTCCCAGAATTGCAGGTTGGCACTACCTTGCAGCAGTTTGCTGGCACGTTCGGGGTCCTTGATACCGGGAAGTTCCACCATGATGCGGCCTTGCTGACCTTCAATCTTCTGAATGTTGGGCTGTACGACACCGAAGCGGTCGATACGTGTGCGGAGGACGCGGACAGTGTTGTCGACAGCCGAGTTGAGTTCCTCGCGGAGTACCGATACGACCTCGTCGTCGCTGGAGTTAGGCTTCACCTTGTCGCTCAGTTGCTGAGTGGCAAAAATCTGTGCCAACTTGCCTTCGGGAGCCGCTTTCTTGTAAGCAGCGACGAATGCGCTGATGAAGTCGTCCTGTCCGCCCTTCGACGCAGCCTTCGCTTCGTCCATTGCCTGCTTGAAGGCAGGGTCGGTGCTGTTGCCCGAAAGCACTTCGATGACGTCGGGAGCCGATACCTCGAGGATGACGTTCATACCACCCTTCAGGTCGAGTCCGAGACCGATGGAAATCTCGCGGCAACGTTTCAAGTTGTAGTTCCACAGGTAGAAGTTCTCCGTGTTCAGGGAGTCTTCCAATTCGCGTGCTGCCTCAGGGTCAGTCTCTGCCAGTTTTGCAATCTTGCTGTCCTGATAGTTGGTCACTACCGAGAAGGACAGGTAGAAGATGCAAATCAGAGCCAACGCCACGGCCACGAATTTTACAAATCCTTTGTTTTGCATTGTTGTGTTGGTTTTATTGATGATTTTTTATTGTTTTATGCACCACAAACATACGTCCAAAACGGCGACATTTTGGCGTATGCACATTCTTTCAAGGTTGCAAAGGTAATGTTTTTTTATGAATTCTCAAGTTTTTTGTTCATTTTTCCGCTGATTTTCACGATATTTTGCGCTTTTTCGAGCCCTTTTGTCGGTTTTTCAGTGATAGCACGCA
>JAFLUS010000074.1 GCA_022508685.1 Prevotellaceae bacterium
TAGAAAAAGCGGGGAGGGTTTGCGTATGTGGCGTTTTATTCGTAATTTTGCACCGAAATATATAACTATATATTGGAGAAGTCTTATGAAACGTGATGATGTAATCTTTTCCCTCATCGGGCAGGAGCACGAGAGGCAAGTGATGGGTATGGAACTCATCGCCAGTGAGAACTATGTGAGCAATCAGGTGATGGAGGCGCAAGGCTCGTGCCTGACCAACAAATATGCAGAAGGATATCCGGGCAAGCGCTATTACGGCGGTTGCGAAGTGGTGGACCAAGTGGAGTTGTTGGCGATTGACCGTGTGAAGCAATTGTTTGGTGCAGAATATGCCAATGTGCAGCCACACTCGGGTGCACAGGCAAATGCGGCAGTATTGCTGACGGTGCTCAAACCGGGCGATACGTTCATGGGACTGAACCTCGAGCATGGCGGCCACCTTTCGCATGGTAGCCACGTCAATACGAGCGGTATTCTCTATCGTCCCGTAGGTTATAATCTGAATCCGGAAACGGAGCGTGTGGATTATGACGAGATGGAACGGTTGGCGTTGGAGCACCATCCGAAACTCATCATCGGTGGCGGTAGCGCCTATAGCCGTGAATGGGACTACAAGCGGATGCGTGAAATTGCCGACAAGGTGGGTGCATTGCTGATGGTGGATATGGCGCATCCAGCAGGGTTGATTGCTGCCGGTTTGCTTGACAATCCGTTGAAGTGGGCACACATCGTGACGTCGACGACGCACAAGACGTTGCGTGGTCCGCGTGGCGGTATCATCCTCATGGGCAAGGATTTCGACAATCCGTGGGGACTGACGACCCCGAAGGGCGAAGTGAAGAAAATGTCGGCTTTGCTCAATTCGGCAGTATTCCCCGGACAGCAAGGTGGTCCGCTTGAGCATGTCATTGCCGCAAAGGCTGTGGCTTTCGGCGAGGCGTTGCAACCGGAATATATTGAATATCAAAAGCAAGTGCGCCGCAATGCGCAGACGTTGGCGAATGCGCTGATGGAACGTGGTTTCCACATCTGCTCGGGCGGTACGGACAACCACTCGATGTTGGTGGACCTGCGGCCTAAATATCCCGACTTGACGGGTAAGGTCGCCGAACACGCGTTGGTGGCTGCCGACATTACGGCGAACAAGAATATGGTGCCGTTCGATACGCGCTCTGCCTTCCAGACAAGCGGTATCCGTCTCGGTACGCCTGCCATGACGACGCGTGGCGGTAAGGAAGACCTGATGCTGCTGGTGGCAGAGTTGGTGGAAACGGTGCTCAATGCGCCTGAAGACGACCGCGTCATTGCCGCTGTACGCGAAAAGGTGAATGCGGTGATGAAAGACTATCCGATTTTCGCGTGGTAAAACTGTTGGGACATACATTGAGCGAATTGCAGGACGTGGCTGCCGAAATGGGCATGCCGCGTTTTGCTGCTAAACAGATGGCGCAATGGATGTACCGCAAACACGTGGAGAATATCGACGAAATGACGAACTTGTCGAAGGCTGCACGCGAGCAGTTGGCGACACGTTACGAAGTGGGTGCAGGCCGTCCGTTGGAAGTGCTGACGAGTGTGGATGGAACGGAAAAATACTTGTTCCAAACCGACGGCGGGCAGTTTGTGGAAACGGTTTACATTCCCGATGGCGAACGGCATACGTTGTGTGTGTCGACTCAAGTGGGATGCAAGATGAACTGCCTGTTTTGCCAAACGGGAAAGCAAGGTTTCCACGGCAATCTGACGGCAACCGATATGTTGCGACAAATCGGTTGGGCGATGCGGGAACGCGGACTGACCAACATTGTGCTGATGGGGCAGGGCGAACCTTTCGACAATTTGGACGAGGTGATGCGCACGCTCCATGTACTGACTTCGGAGGAAGGTTACGGATGGAGTCCACGACGCATTACGGTGTCGACGGTGGGGCTTCGCAAAAATCTGCAACGGTTCTTGGACGAAAGCGAATGCCATTTGGCAATCAGCCTTCATTCGCCTATCCATGAGCAGCGGTTGCAACTGATGCCAGCCGAACGGCAGTTTGCCATCGCCGATGTCGTCGAGTTGCTACGGCATTACGATTTTGCCCATCAACGGCGGTTGTCGTTTGAATATATCGTATTCCGAGGCGTGAACGACACGCCTTCCCATGCCAATGCCCTGTTGCGGTTGTTGCGAGGATTGGATTGCAGGGTGAACTTAATTCGCTTCCATCGCATTCCCGAAGTAGACCTTGAAGGGGCGAATGATGTGGAAATGACGGCCTTTCGCGATTATCTGACGTCGCATGGACTGTTCACGACCATCCGTGCTTCGCGTGGAGAAGACATCATGGCTGCCTGCGGTTTGTTGTCGACGAAACGCATGGAGCGTGATGCTGAACAGGCACAACAATGATGATAAAGAAAAATAATGATAATCATGAAAAAACAATTCTTTCTGTTGATACTGCCCGCATTGCTGATGTTCACATCGTGCCATTTGGCACCGAAGTCGTCGGGCAACCCTTACGAAGTGATGGTCGTTGCCGATGATTCGGTATGGATGGGTTATGCCGGTGCGGCGTTGAAGGATGTGCTGAACAAACCCATGCCGATGCTGCCGCAGGAAGAACCGATGTTCCATGTGAGCCACGTGGAGCAGAAGCATTACGACCGCATCACCAACTTGTTCCGCAACATCATCATCATCAATGTCAGCAGCCAATACACGCAGGCGAAAATGCAGATACAGCGCAATGTGTTCTCCTCTCCGCAACTGATTCTTTATCTGAATGGACCGTCGGAAGAGGAAATCTCCATGTATGTAACGGAACACACGAAAGACATTATCCGCCTGTTTTCTACCGAAGAAATCAATCGGGAAGCCACGCGACTGGAAACGGAACACAATATCAAGTTTGACAAGAAAGTGGAAGAAATGTTCGGTTGCCACATGAACATCCCTGCCGACCTGCGGAAAATGAAAGTCGGTAAAGATTTCATTTGGGCATCGGACGATGGTTTGTCTTCCATTCAGAATATCTGCATTTACAGTTACCCTTACGCCACGGAACGCGTGTTTACCCGCAATGCTTTCATTGCCCTGCGCGACACGTTCATGGGACGCAACATTCCGGGCGAATTTCCCAATAGCAAGATGGCGACGAACCGCGAATTTACTTCAGTGAGCGACCAGATGATTCGGGGACACTATACGCAGGTGTGTCGCGGATTGTGGGAAATGACGGGCGAAGCCATGGGCGGTCCTTACGTTTCTCATTCGCAGGTCGATACGGTGAACAACCGCGTCATTGTTGTCGAAGGATTTGTCTATGCACCCGATAAGATGAAGCGTACGATGATACGCCGATTGGAAGCAGCACTCTATACGTTGGAACTGCCTTCGGGCGATGTTCCTGCAACGAAATAACACATCAAGGATTATGCAAAAAGTAAAAATTGGTATTACGCACGGCGACATCAATGGTGTTGGCTACGAAGTCATTTTCAAGGCTTTCGCCGACGAAGAAATGCTTTCGCTGTGCACCCCCGTTATTTATGGTTCACCTAAAGTAGCCACCTATCATCGCAAAGCCATTGAGAGTCAAACCAACTTTGCACTGGTTTCTTCTGCAGCCGATGCTCGTGACGGCGTATTGAGTATGGTCAACTGCTTTGGCGATGCTGAACTGAAGATTGAATATGGTAAACCGTCAGAGGAAGCCGGAATGGCTGCCTATGTGGCGTTGGAAAATGCGATGAAGGCATTGACTGATGGTGAAATTGACGTACTCGTTACCGCTCCCATCAACAAGCGCACCATTCAGAACGAGGACTTTTCCTTCCCCGGACACACCGAATACATTGAACATCGGGTAGGAGAGGGAAACAAGGCACTGATGCTGCTGATGAACGAGCAGATGCGCGTGGCACTCGTTACCACTCACCTGCCGTTGTCGGAAGTGGCGAAACACATTACGCAAGCCGCTATCGAAGAAAAACTTCAAATCCTTCACGATACGCTCAAGCGCGATTTTGCCATCGATAATCCACGCATTGCCGTGCTTTCGCTCAATCCTCATGCCGGTGAAGATGGTTTCTTGGGTACAGAGGAGCAGACGCAGATTATCCCTGCCATTGAATCCGCCTTTGCGCGTGGCATCCGTTGCTTCGGACCTTATGCCGCCGACGGATTCTTCGGTTCAGGCAACTATGCTCGCTTCGATGCCGTGTTGGCGATGTACCATGACCAAGGACTTGCTCCGCTGAAAGCCTTGTCGATGAGTGATGGGGTGAACTATACGGCAGGTCTGCCAGTCATCCGTACCTCTCCCGACCATGGTACGGCATACGACATTGCCGGCAAGAATGTTGCCGACGAATCCTCATTCCGTAAAGCCATCTATGCTGCTATCGATATTTTCCGCAATCGTCTGCGTTACGACCAAGCACATGCTCATCCGTTGCGCAAGCAATATTACGAAAAACGTGACGACAGCGACAAGTTGAAACTGAACCAAACGGACGACGACGCGACCATGTAGTGCGAATGATGCGCCACACAATTCTCTCCATTGATGAGTCCCAGCATTCGCAACATATTCTTTGCTATCGGGTTGGCAGCCGTAGTGATTATGCTGCTGACGTTCAACGTCAGTTTCGTGCAGTTGTGGCAGCAACTCACCACAGCCGGTTATTGGCTTATTCCCATCATCGGTATGTGGCTGGTGCTCTATGCCATGAATGCGTTTACGTGGAAAGTCATCATCCGTGGCAGTGGCGATTGTCCTGTACGCTACCTTCGTTTACTCAAAGTGACGATAAGCGGCTTTGCACTCAATTATGCCACACCCGTCGGATTGCTGGGTGGTGAGCCGTATAAAATCATGGAACTGACACCCCACATTGGAGTGCAACGTGCCTCATCGTCGGTGCTGCTGTTTGCCATGACCCACATCTTTGCCCATTTTTGGTATTGGGTGACAGCCGTAGCGCTCTACCTTGTCTACGTGCCCGTCAATCTGCCGATGGCTTTGTTACTCGCCATCGTGCTGCTTTTTTCGGCTGGTGGTATTTATTTGTTCGTCTGCGGTTATCGCAAGGGGATGGTGGTGAAATTGGTACGTCTTGTTGCTCGCATACCCGGACTGCGCAAGTGGGGACAGCGATTCGAAATGCGTCATGCCGACGATTTGCAACACATCGATGCACAAATCGCCCAATTGCACGCGCAACGGAAAACCAATTTTTATGCCGCTTTTCTGCTTGAATACGTCGGACGTGTCTTGCAGTCGTTCGAAATCTACTTCATGCTTCTGCTCTTCACCGACCTCCCTGCTTCATGGCTGACTTTCGTCTATGCCTTACTCATTTTGGCATTTACATCGTTGTTTGCCAATCTTCTCTTCTTTCTGCCTTTGCAATTAGGCGGACGCGAAGGTGGATTTGCCATGTCCGCCGCCAACCTCGGTATGACAGGGCAGGTGAGTATGTCGATTTCCATTCTTTGCCGCGTTCGCGAACTCTTTTGGACAGCCGTCGGTATGATGCTGATTAAGGTGGGCAACGGACAACGTAACCCCGTTGACATTCGTGTCAATCATGTTCAACCTAATCATTAAAATGTATGGATAACCAACAACGACACTATACGTGGTGGGACGATTTTTTCGCCACAGGTTTCTACTCCGGACACATTCCTTTTGCACCCGGAACGATGGGTGCACTCACCGCAACGCTGATGTGGTGGATTGCTTCCTGCTTCTTGCCTTATAATGTGTTGCAATGGGCAACAGCCGTTTGCATCGTCCTGTTCACCCTCGTCAGCATTCCCTCCATTCGTCGTTTGGAACTTGATTGGGGAGAAGACCCCTCGCGTGTGGTTGTCGATGAAGTCGTTGGTGTGTGGATATGCCTGTTGGGCGTTCCCGCGTCGCTCCATTGGGGCTACGTGATTGCTGCCTTCGCGCTCTTTCGCTTTTTCGATATTGTCAAACCGTTAGGTGTGCGTCGTATGGAACGTGTGCCGGCAGGGTGGGGCGTCATGCTCGACGACATCTTGGCTGGTATCTACGGACTTGCTGTCATCCTCTTATTCCGCTGGATTATCGGATGAAAACAACGAGCATTCTGCAATTCGGTAAAGCGCAGATTTCGTCGCTTGTCGCTACAGGCTGCGACTTTCTGCTTACGGCAGTGCTCTATCATTTTGCCGCCTGCTCGCCCGGTTTCAGCACGTGTTGTGGAGCCATCTGCGGCGGTATTGTCAACTGCGTCATCAATGCGCAGTGGACGTTTCGCGGCAGCGGTCGTTCGCGTTCCGCCATTGCGATGCGCTATCTGCTCGTGTGGGTCGGCAGCATTTTGCTCAACACCTTTGGCACCATGTTGGGCGTCAACCTGTTGGATGGTGGCGAAACGCGCAGCGATACATCGCTCGTCATGGCAGTCAAGGCCGTCGTAGCCTTGCTCGTTGCCGTATTGTGGAATTTCACGATGCAAAAATATTTTGTATATAAAAAAGTAAACGAATGAACATTTCATCGCAAGCAAAAAAAAGACGCGATGCCATTCAGCAAGGCATCTATTGCGTCATTGACCCTTTCGTCCGCCTCTTGATTCGCATGGGCGTTACTCCTAATATGGTGACGACCGTCGGATTGTTAGGCAATCTTGCTGCAGCAGCACTCATTGTGTATGCAGCCCTGAACGCTCCCTTTGGCCATTTCTCGTTGTTGGGCGTTGCCGGTGCCGTCATTTTGTTTTCCAGTCTGTTCGACATGCTCGACGGACGATTGGCACGCACGGGCAATATGGTGAGCCGTTTCGGCGCATTCTACGATTCTGTTCTCGACCGTTATCAAGAATTGGCAACCCTCTCCGCCATTACCTTCTATTTCATGCACTTCCACTACACGTGGGCTGCCCTTGCCACCTTCCTTTCCATTATCGGTTCCGTCATGGTGAGTTATGTCAGGGCACGTGCCGAAGGTCTTGGCATCGAATGTAAAATGGGCTTGATGCAGCGTCCCGAGCGTGTGGTGCTCACCGTCTTTGGGCTGTTGCTCATTGGGATTTTGGGTAACGTCGTCCACTTTGACCCCATTTATCTCCTTGCCCTTCCGCAAGTACTCATCGCCTTGTTAGCCAACTATACTGCCGCCATGCGTATTCGCCACGTCTATCGCGCCATGCAGCAATAATCTATAACAGCCTTTCCTGTTCTGTCATGAATCGTACATTCGAAAAGTGGGCAACCCTCCTGCTGTTGCTCTACAACGTAGCCAACACCCTCTTCATTGGTTTTTCGCCCGCTACTACCGTAATATCTCTGCTTATCCTCATCCTCTTGTGGACTGTACCCGCAGCCCGTCGCTTCATCCTCGCTTTCTCACCCATGCTCATTTTCGGTGTAGCCTACGACTTCATGCGTATCTACCCCAACTACATGGCGAACCCCATCGACACCATCGGCATCTATACGTTGGAAGGTCGTTTGTTCGGACTTTCCACCCTTGAAGGAACCATTATCCCTTCTGAATATTTTCATCTGCACCATTGGGCATGGCTCGACATCCTAACCGGTATCTTTTATCTCCTTTGGGTTCCGCTGCCTTTGGCATACGCCATGCGCCTCTATTTCACCCATCGTCGCACAGCCTGTTTCCGCTTCCTTTGCGGTTTCCTTTTTGTCAATCTCGTTGGCTTTGCCGGCTACTACATTCATCCTGCAGCCCCGCCATGGTACGTCATGGAGCATGGCTTCGACCCCATACTCGGCACACCGGGTTCAGTTGCCGGTTTCGCCCGTTTCGACGAACTGCTCGGCATTCCCGTTTTTCATTCCATTTATGCGAAAAATTCCAATGTCTTTGCTGCCGTACCCTCGCTCCATGCCGCCTACAATCTCATAGCCCTATACTATGCTTTGCGCAATCGTCGCGACCCATGGTGGACGCTCGCTATTGCCATCTGCACCGTCGGTGTCTGGTTCTCCGCTGTCTATAGCGGTCACCACTACATCATTGACGTCATTCTTGGCATCCTCACGACGATTGTCAGTCTGTTTATCTTTGAGCGCATTCTCCTTCCGCT
>JAFLUS010000075.1 GCA_022508685.1 Prevotellaceae bacterium
GAATGTGCCGTGCTCGGGCTGTTCTCGTTCAGCAAGTTCGTGATGTGGAACGACCTCCACAGCGGTGGGGAACGGATGTTGCAAAATCCTATCGTGCGCCGTTTGGCACAGAGCGGCATCCGCACGGCTGACGTGCCCGACGGGGCGGCGTTTACCCCGACGGAGATGCCCGAAACGGATGCACGCATCGCCGACAAGCAATGCGAACCGAAGGCGTTTGCCGTACCGCTCGACGTGGATTCGAGCCAGTTGGAGGCCGTCATCGAGAGCGGTGCCGGAGGCAGTTTCATTCTGCATGGCCCTCCCGGCACGGGCAAGAGTCAGACCATTACCAACATGATTGCCAATGCCCTCTACAACGGCAAACGTGTGTTATTCGTTGCCGAAAAAATGGCAGCATTGTCCGTCGTGCAGAAACGATTGGAGAAAATCGGATTGGGGCCGTTCTGTCTCGAAATTCACTCCAACAAGGCCACGAAGACGCACTTGCTTGCCCAGTTCGAACGGACACTGGAGGTGGCTCACCGCAGCGACAGCAACACGTTTGCGGAACACTCGCGCCAACTATTCGAACAACGGCAGCGGCTCATTGCCTACATGGATGCGCTGCACACGAGGAACACACAGGGATTTTCCGTCTACGACTGCATCGACGGATGGCTCAACCTCGCGGGCGAGGAACTGCACATCAGCGACGCATTGTTCACGACGTGCGACACGCAACGCCTCGCGCACATCGACACCTTGCTGGAAGAAGCCGATGCCGCCATGCGCCCTATCGGACATCCTGCCGACCACCCGCTGCGCCAACTCTGCATCACCGACACCAGCGTGACGGCGCCCGACCGCTTACGACCGCACATCGTGGAACTGCAACGTGCCGCGCAATGGTTCATTGACCACAACTATGCGCACCTCACCGTCGCCATGCTCCACACGTTGGCTGACCTGCACGGCCGTGCCGGGCAATGCCGAGAGGAGGCTACGGAAAACTGCTCGACCGCTATCCTCGACGAGAACGGAACGGCATTGCAGACGGAGTGGAAACGCATCAATGCACAATGGTTCATTCCGCGCTTCTTCTCGCGTCGCCACCTGCTGAAACGATTGCGCAAACTGGGCTACCAAGGCAACTGGCAGGGCGTCGGCACATTGGCTGCACGGCTCACGGCATACGCCGAAGCCGACGAGCGTTTCCGCCGACAACTCGCTGCCAACGACCTGACGGCGCAGCACATGGATGCCGTCGCCAACCTTGTGCAACACGCAACTGCACTGCACCTGACCGACGAAGGCATCGCCATGACGGACGTTACTGCCGCTGCTGCCACGTGGCTGCAGCATCTCGACAAGGTGCACGCATGGAGCCTGTGGTGCGTCAAAGCCGTCGAACTTCAGCAAGACGGACTTGCCGAAGCCGTAGCGCACCTCATCGACCACCACACGACAGGACAGGACACCGCACGTGCCATCCGCAAGAACGTGATGCGCCGACAGGCCTTGCTCGGCATCGATGCCAACCCCCAGTTGCAGACGTTCAACGGACAGACCTTTGAGCAACTGATTGAAAAGTATCGTGCACTCGCCAAGCAGTTCCAACAACTGACAAAGGAGGAACTCTACTACAAACTGGCTGCACGCATTCCGACCCTGACCATCGATGCTGCCAACAGCAGCGAAATGGGAATTCTCAAACGCAGCATCAAGTCGAAAGCCCGCGGCATGACCATCCGCAGCCTCATCGACCACATCCCCACCCTCCTGCCTCGCCTCTGCCCCTGCATGCTGATGAGTCCGCTCTCCGTGGCGCAGTATCTCGACCTCGACAGCGAAATGTTCGACCTCGTCATCTTCGACGAAGCCTCGCAGATGCCGACCAGCGAAGCCATCGGCGCCATTGCACGCGGCAAGGCACTCGTCGTCGTGGGCGACCCCATGCAGATGCCACCGACCAGTTTCTTCACCACGACGAACGTGGACGACGACGAAGCCGAAATCGACGACATGGAAAGCATTCTCGACGACTGCATCACGCTGAGCATGCCGTCGCGCTACCTCACATGGCACTACCGCTCGCAGCACGAAAGCCTCATCGCGTTCAGCAATTCACAATACTACGGCGGCAGACTGTTCACCTTCCCGTCCGTCGACGACCGCGTGTCGAAAGTGCAGTTCGTCCACGTCGAAGGCGTATACGACATGGGCAAGACGCGCAGCAACCGCACCGAAGCCGACGCCATTGTCGACGAGGTGGTGCGCCGTCTGTCCGACCCCGAACTGCGGCAGCGCAGCATCGGCATCGTGTCGTTCAGCAAGGTGCAGCAGAGCCTCATCGAAGACGTGCTCGTCAGCCGACTGGCAGAGCGTCCCGACCTCGAACCCTTTGCCTACGAAGGCGAAGAACCTATCTTCATCAAGAACTTGGAAAACGTGCAGGGCGACGAACGCGACGTCATCCTGTTCAGCGTGGGCTATGGCCCCGACAAGGACGGAAAAGTCAGCATGAACTTCGGCCCGCTCAACAACACGGGTGGCGAACGCCGCCTGAACGTCGCCGTCAGCCGTGCCCGCTACGAAATGGTGGTGTACTCCTCCATGCGTCCCGAACAAATCGACCTCAACCGCACACAGGCCGAAGGCGTGAAGGGATTGAAGAAATTCTTGGAATTTGCCATCAGCGGCCGCAACGTCAGTCTGCCCACAGCCACGTCCGCCGCCACGGCAACGGAATCGCTCCCCGACGCCATTGCCACCGCCTTGGAGCAGCGAGGCTACACCGTCGACAAAGGCATCGGACGTTCGCGCTTCAAAATCGACATCGCCGTCGTCAATCCGTCCGACCCCGACACCTATTCACTGGGCATCCTGTGCGACGGAACGACCTATTTTGAAACGAAGACCGAGCGCGACCGCGAAATCGTGCAACCCAGCGTACTCTCCACCTTGGGGTGGCACATCATGCGCGTGTGGTCGGTCGATTGGTTCCTCAACCGCGACGAAGTCATCCAACGCATCATCCGCCACCTGCAACCTACCGACGACTGCGTTGCCGACACGGCAGAAACGCCCGACGCGCCTGCTCCACCCATTGCTCCGCAGCCGTCGACATCGCCTCAACCGGCAACCGATGCCGCATCGGCATCGCCCGTCCGCACCTACCAATCCGCCACACTGAAGGCGGCAAAAGGCGGCATTGCAGCCATCGAAACGAATGTGAAGAGAGTGCACAACCAACTGCAGAGCATCATCAAAGCCGAGCAACCCATTACGTTCTCGCTCCTGTGCAAACGCATTGCCACGCTGTGGGGCGCAACCCAATCGCAAAAGTTGCAGAACATCCTTCGGAAACAACTCCGCGATTTCTATGTCGACCCCACGACCGACGACGACAATCCTTGCTATTGGCTCGACTGTGACGCATCGCTCAACTACAACACCTATCGCACCAATTCGCAACGCGACATTGCCGACATCCCGCTCATCGAACTGATGAACGCCATGCGCTACGCCGTCGAACAGCAAATCGCCATTCCGACCGACGATTTGCTGCGCCAGACCACCCGTATGCTGGGCTTCAGCCGCATCACCGACCGCATCGCAGCACAACTGCGGCAAGCCCTCGACCGGCTGCAACGTACACATGCACTCACTATCGACGGCGACATCGTGAAAGTGGCAGAATAAATCCCAAGCCCCATGGTCAATCTCTATCTGCTCCGTCACGGCGAAACCGAAGAAAACGTCCGCCACATCCTGCAAGGACACATGCCCGGCACACTCACGCCACAGGGCATGCAGCAAGCCGCAACGGCAGCCCACGCACTCCTGCCCATTCCTTTCGACACCATGTTGGTGAGCGACCTCCACCGCTGCACCCACACTGCCGACATCCTGTTCAGCGAGTGGCAACGCATGGGCAAGCATCCTCTCCCCACACGCACGTCGACACCGCTGCTGCGCGAACGCGACTGGGGCAGTGCCACCGGCATGGTGGTCAGTCCCGAACACCGCATCACCATCCCCGACGACGTAGAATCTATCTCTGCCATCAAGGCACGGGCACGCATCTTTCTTGATTTCGTGAGCCAGACCTATCCTCACCAAACCGTCCTCGCCGTCAGCCACGGCTTCTTCTGCCGCATTCTGCAAGTCGTTTTCTACAACAAGGAAATTGCTGACATTCAACCCATGAAGAATGTCGAAACACGCTGTCTGCAACTGCCTTGAACAGACCGCAAACGTCGCTGCAGCATGGTACGTACATCAGGACAACGCGACGGCAGTGCCGGCAACGAGGATGTAGCGCAGCAGTTTGCCGAGAAGAAACATGGCTGATGTACCCCAGAAATTGGCACGCATCAATCCCAGCACGACGGCAATGGCAGTACCGATAATGGGCAGAAAAGCAAAAAATCCCAACCATACGCCGTAGCGGTCAGCCCATCGCTGTGCTTGTTCCAAGCGATGAGGAGCAATCTTCAGCCAACGGCTGATGGTGTCGGCATTGCCCATGCGTCCGAGCCCATAGTTGAAAATCGAGCCGAGCACGTTGCCTAATGTCGCAGCCAACACGGTGAAGATGGGGTTCATGTCGGTCGCAATGAGCAGCACGCTCATCACCGCTTCGCTGCTGAACGGCACGAACGAACCTGCCAAGAAGGAGGCGAAAAACATGCCGAGATAGCCATACTGAATGAAGAAATCGTTGAGCGAAGACATGGAAATGCGCTTAAACACCGAATGCCGTCAGCACCACCAAGGGCTGAAGGCACTGCCTAACAACAAAAGAAGGAGGACGAGTTTGACAATGTGCTGCACCTTGCCGCCCGACAATGCGGAAAAATGGCCGCCCGTGATAGACGCCGGCACCATCAGCAACGGCAGCAGCACGTTGATATGCTGCGGTTGCAGCAACAGCCAGACGACGGCTGCCGCACCATGGAACACGACGACCTTATACATCATCCGCGTGCGGGTGCGGTCAAGGGTTGCTTTCAGAAAGAAATCGACTGCACCCACCGCAAACACCAGCATCACGACCGCCAGCACCACCCATTGCCCCACCGACACGAAGGTATAATCGGGCAACGTCCAATGCGTGAACGGCTGCATCCACGCCTGTGCAACGTCCATGCGGTCGAGGCAAAAGACGACGGCAACACCTATCCAATAGGGCAGCAACAGCCCCAACACCGATGCTGCCCAACAGCGGAAACTCAAGGCACGCAGCACGGCAGAGGAAATCCACAGCACCGGCACAGCCAGCACCAACAAGGGGAAGAACAGCGATGCCGTCCCCACAATCAGCATCGTGAGAAAGGGCAGCACGGGCATGTGCACGGACTGATAGGACGCAAACAGCGGAAAATACATCGCCACGCCGGCAAGCAGCACGGCATGCCCCGTCTGGAGCGGTTGCAGCATCGGGGCTGCAGCAAGCAAAAGTGTGAGCACCGTACTGACCATACGGCTGCTCACACGCAGTAAAGCAAAAGCATTATTCAGTTCTGCCATGAGGTAGACAGCCACGGCTGCGCAGAGGAAACCGAGTGCTGCCTCTACGCCTATCCCGCTGTTCAGCATCCACACGACGGCGGCAAAGCCTACGGCGAGCGGGAGTGCAAGGCGGTATGTGGCTATGGCTGGCTGCGACTTCATGACGTGGCAGCAATGTCGTGACGATAGCGGGCATCTTGGAAGTCAATCTTTGCCACTTCCTCATAAGCACGCGCACGAGCCTGCTCTTGGCTGTCGCCATACGCACTGACTGCCAGCACCCGACCGCCGTTCGTCACGACGTCGTCGCCCTTCAGTGCGGTACCGGCATGGAACAGCACGGCATCCGACACGGCATCGAGGCCGCTCATGCGGAAGCCTTTGCCGTAGGCTTCGGGGTAGCCACCCGACACGAGCATCACACACACGGCACTGCGAGAGTCCTCTTCCACCGTCGTCGTTCCCAACGAACCGCGTGCGGTGGCTTCGAGCAACGGCACGATGTCGCTCTTCAGGCGCAGCATCACCGTCTCGGTTTCGGGGTCGCCCATGCGCACATTGTATTCGATGACCATCGGGTCGCCAGCCTTCGCGTTGGTATAGTCGCGGTCGACGCGAATGAGTCCGAGGAAGATGAAGCCGTGATAGTCAATGCCTTCGGCAGCCAATCCCTCGACCGTAGGACGCACGATGCGTTCCTCCACCTTGCGCATAAATTCGGCATCGGCAAAACTGACGGGCGACACGCTGCCCATACCGCCTGTATTCAGTCCGGTATCGCCGTCGCCGGCACGTTTGTAGTCGCGAGCCACAGGCAGCAGGCGGTAGTCGCGTCCGTCGGTCAGGACGAATACGGAACATTCGCGACCGCTGAGGAATTCCTCCACCACGACCGTGCTGCTCGCGCTGCCGAACATGCCGTCCAGCATGGCACGCAGTTCGCGTTGCGCCTCTTCGAGCGTCGGGAGTATCAGCACGCCCTTGCCGGCACACAGACCATCAGCCTTCAGCACGTAGGGCGGTTGCAGCGACGCGAGGAACGCCAGTCCCTCGTCGAGCGTATCGGGAGTGAACGCACGATAGGCAGCCGTCGGAATATGGTGCTTCGACATGAATTGCTTGGCAAACTCCTTCGAACCTTCCAGCATGGCACCCGCCTTCGAGGGGCCGACAACGAGCACGTGGGCAAGTTGTTCGTCGCTACGGAACACGTCAGCCACGCCCTTCACCAACGGGTCTTCGGGCCCCACGACCAACATATCGATATGTTCGCGCAGCACCAATGCCTTGACCGCATCGAAATCGTCGGCACGCATGTCCACGTTCGTGCAAGGTGCAAAATGCGGAGCATCGCTGCGGCAGTCGCTTGCCGCCAAACGCGCCGTTCCGGCATTGCCGGGTGCCACCCATAATTGCTCAACTAACGGACTTTGACAGATTTTCCACGCGAGCGCATGTTCACGCCCGCCGCTACCCAACAGAAGAATTTTCATTGTGTATGAAATGGTTTGAATAGAACTAAAATATCGTTGTATCACTTGTTTTTGCCAACATGACGGCGCGTAGTGACTTCAATCACTCCGTTCGCACCACGTTCGCCCCAAATGGCCTTCGCAGCATCGTCCTTCAGCACGGTAATCGCCGAAATCTTCTTTGCCTTCATCGAGAGGAGGCGAGCCATCTGCTTCTCATTCAGTTTCTTGACTTTGGCAACCGACACACCGGCAGGCATGTCGACCGGTTTTCCGTCGACAACGACCAACGGCTCGCCCGCAGCCTTGCCGACCGACATTTTCCTTGCATCCTCCACGCTCATAATGGGCTGCCCGAACCCACGCGGCAACGTCGGTGCAGCCTCAGCCGGTTCGTCAGCATCGGCGGCACGCTGCAGCAATCTGTATTCGTCGGCATCCGTCGTCACCATAGCGGGTTTATAGGAGGCTTGGCTGTAGTCTGCCGAAAAGAACATCAAGTCTCCGGCATCCACACGGCCTTCGCCAATGGGTTGCAACAACTGGCAATACACGTGCTGACCGGCAAGGTAGCCGATATGCTGGAACGGCAGTTGCACACCCGTCACAGCCCCTTCCTTCGTGCTGAACACGCACGTGCTCTTGTCTGCCGCAAAACTGATATACCAACCGCTATATCCTCTGTCGGTCGTATCCCGTGTCACCTCGTTCACGCTGCCCATATACTTATAGTACACCGTTTCCTGCGCTTCCGCCGTCAGCATTCCCGTCAGAATGACTGCCAACGCTACCATCATTTTTTTCATCGTTCTTTTGGTTTTATGTATCTAACAATTTGTTTGATGTATATCATAAAAAGCATGCCACACTGCGGCACGCTGCAAAGTTACAAATTTCTTTTCATTCACCGCAGTTCGTATACCAAAAATCTGCCTGAACGCCCACAACACTTGCGAATGTGCGAAATGTTAAATTCCTTTAACAACCAGTGTTAAATTTAACATTTAAGTGTTAAA
>JAFLUS010000076.1 GCA_022508685.1 Prevotellaceae bacterium
GGTGTATTCCACTTCGGGGTGGTCGTTGAGGTAGTTGATGAGGGAGCGTTGCACGCTGATTTTGTAGCGGCGGGAGTAGACGCGGGTGCGAAGATTGTTGGGTGCGTAGATGTGGAAATAAAGTTGCACGTCGCCGGCAGGGCTTTCCTGTGCAATGTCGGCGAGGTCTTCGACCATCTGCACCGTCAGTTTGTCGAGCGGGATTTTGAGGGTGATGCGCTCGATGAGTTGGTCCTTGACGTCGCTGAGGAGGTCGACCTGTCCGATGCGGATGCTGTAGGAGGTGGACGAAGCCCACATCTTGACGGCTTGGGCACGGACGTAGAGCGACGAACCTTCGACGAAGTAGTGTCCCCACTCGAGCCAGTCTTTGCCGAAGAGCGGAAGTTCACCCGCGCCATTGAAGTCTTCCATGCGGACGACACCATAAGGGTCGCCACGCTTGGTTGTGCCTCGACGCACGCCGGTGACGATGCCGCCGAAGGTGAAGGTGGGCATGGCGGCAAGGGCGGTACGGTCTTCGAGTTGGCTGACGCGCACGGAGCAGACGTGGTTGAGAACGATGCTGTATTCGTCGAGCGGATGGGCGGAGAGGTAGATGCCGACGAGGTCGCGTTCCTTGTTGAGCCGTTCGAGGTCGCTCCAACGGGACATGTCGGACGGGACTTCGGGATGAACGACGGCGACGCTCATGCCCATGTCGCCGAAGAGGGAGTTGGTGGACTGATGAAGGTCGGCTTGGAACTTGTTGCCGTAGCGAAGGAGGGTGTCGAGGAACACTTCGTTGCCGGATGTCGGCGCAAAGTAGGCTTCGCGCGGAATGTCGTCAAATCCGTCGAATGCACCGGAGAGAATGAGGCTTTCGATGGATTTGCGGTTGCAGGCAGAGAGGTTGACACGTTCAAAGAAATCGAATACGGAGGTGAAAGGCCCGTTCTTCTGCCGTTCGTCAATGAGGCTCACCACGGCTGATTCGCCCACGCCCTTGATGGCAGCCAGTCCGAAACGGATGTGTCCGAGCGCATTGACGGTGAATTTCAGGTTCGATTCGTTGATGTCGGGACCGAGCGTCTCAATGCCCATGGCCTTACATTCGTCCATGAGTTTGCGGATTTCGTTGATGTTGGCGAGGTTGCGGCTCATGTCGCCTGCCATGTACTGCGCCGGGAAGTGGGCTTTGAGATAGGCGGTCTGATATGCCACCCACGAATAACAGGTGGCGTGGCTCTTGTTGAAGGCGTAGGAAGCAAACTTTTCCCAGTCGCTCCAAATCTTTTCAAGAACGTGGGGGTCGTGGCCGTTGCGCTGTCCGCCTTCGATGAACTTTGGCTTCATCGCATCGACGATATCCTTCTTCTTCTTACCCATCGCCTTGCGCAAGGCATCGCTTTCGCCACGCGTGAAGTCGGCAAGCAGACGCGAGAGGAGCATGACTTGCTCCTGATAGACGGTGATGCCGTAGGTGTCCTTGAGGTATTTCTCCATGACGGGAATGTCGTACGCAATGGGCTTGCGTCCGTGCTTGCGGTCGATGAAGTCGGGAATGTAGTCCATGGGGCCCGGACGATAGAGGGCGTTCATGGCGATGAGGTCTTCAAAGACGCTCGGCTGAAGTTCGCGCAGGTATTTCTGCATACCGCTCGACTCGAACTGGAACGTACCGATGGTGCGGCCGTCGCAATAGAGTTGGTAGGTGGCAGGGTCGGCTATGCTGATGGTGTCGACATCGACTTCGACGCCGAGACTGTCGCGAATGACGTCGACGACTTCCTTGAGAATGGACAGCGTCTTGAGCCCGAGGAAGTCCATCTTGATGAGTCCCGTCTCTTCAATGACATGGCCGTCGTACTGCGTGCAGAGGAGTTTCTCGCCCGTCATCTTGTCGTCGGCTGTGGAGACAGGCACCCAGTCGCTGATAGGGTCGCGGCAGATGATGGTGCCACAGGCATGCACGCCCGTGTTGCGGACGTTGTTCTCCAACATCTGTGCGTAGCGGATGGTGTTGCGCAGCACCGGGTCGGACGACAGCGATGCGTCCTTCAGTTCGGGCACGACCTTGATGACGTTGGGCAGATTCATCTTCAGTCCGTCGGGCAGACGGTCGGGAATGGCCTTGCAGAGGGCGTTGCAGACGTCGAGCGGCAGTTTCTGCACACGTCCGACGTCCTTGATAGCGAGTTTCGTCGCCATCGAGCCGTAGGTGATGATGTGGGCCACCTTGTCGGCGCCGTATTTGTCGGTTACCCACTGCAGCACCTTGCCACGTCCGTCGTCGTCGAAGTCGGTGTCGATATCGGGGAGCGAGATGCGGTCGGGGTTGAGGAAACGTTCGAACAGGAGGTCGTACTTGATAGGGTCGATGCGGGTGATGCCCAAGCAGTATGCCACGGTGGAACCGGCAGCCGAACCACGTCCGGGCCCGACCCACACGCCGAGTTCGTTGCGTGCAGCGTTGATGAAGTCCTGCACGATGAGGAAGTAGCCCGGAAATCCCATCGTCTTCATGATGTGGAGTTCGAACTTGATTTGCTCTGCCACGTGTTCGGGCAGCGGGTCGCCATAGAGGCGCTTGCCGCCTTCGTAGGCGAGTTTCGCCAGATAGTCGGCCTCGAACTTGATGCGGTAGAGTTTGTCGTATCCGCCGAGTTTCTTGATTTTCTTCTGCGCCTCTTCTTCGGAGAGGACGACGTTGCCGTTTTCGTCCTGTGTGAATTCGTCGAACAGTTCCTTTTCGGAGATGCGTTGGCGATACTCCTCCTCCGTGCCGAAGTCGGCAGGAATGGCGAAGTTGGGCATGATGGGGTCGTGGTCGATGCTGTAGGTCTCAATCTTGTCGAGAATGTCGATGGTGTTTGCCAGTGCTTCGGGCACGTCGGCAAATGCTTCGTTCATCTCCGCCTTCGTCTTGAACCACTCCTGCTTGGAGTAGAGCATGCGGTTGGGGTCGTCGAGGTCCTTGCCCGTGGAGAGGCAGATGAGCCGGTCGTGGGCTTCGGCATTTTCCTCGTCGACGAAGTGCACGTCGTTCGTGCAGATGAGTTTGACGTCGAACTTGCGTGCCAGTTCTATCAGCACCTTGTTGCACTCCTGCTGCAGCGGGAAGGTTTCGCGGTTGGCACGCTGCATCGGGTCCTTCACTTCGTGGCGCTGCAGTTCCAGATAGTAGTCGTCGCCGAAGAGGTTCTTGAACCACTGCACGGCTTCTTCGGCTTCGCGCATCTGTCCGCGGCGGATGTACCACGGCACTTCGCCCGCCAAGCACGCCGAACAGGCAATGAGCCCTTCGTGGTAGCGTTCCAGTTCCTCGTGGTCGGTGCGCGGCCGTTGGTAGAAACCCTCCGTCCATGCGTGGCTCACGAGTTTGACGAGGTTGTGGTATCCCTGTTCGTTCTTTGCCAAGAGAATGAGGTGCCATCCGCTGGAGTCGGTCTTGCCCTCGCGCAGCAGTCGCGAACGGCGGGCGCAATAGACCTCACAACCGAAGATAGGCTTGAAGTTCAGGTCGGGGTTCTTGCCGTTCACTTTCTTCGCATAGTTGAAGAACTCCTTGATGCCGAACATATTGCCGTGGTCGGTTACTGCCATGCCACGCATGCCGTCGGCTACGGCCTTGTCCACCAACCGCTGAATGGACGCCTGTCCGTCGAGGATGGAATATTGGGTATGTACGTGCAGATGGATGAAATCTTGCATAAGAACGGGGATGTTTTCGTTTCGAATGACAAAGTTAGAAATAAATTCAGAATTCGCAAAGCGGACACACCGACCCGCAAAGACACGGATTTTCCAACTCTCTCACACACAAGCGGTTACAAGACGCCGAAAATATCGAAAAATTTGCGTGCGTAAGCCGTTTTACGCGTGTGCATAAACGTTTCTACGCGTATGCACAAACGTTTTCACGCGTGTGCGTAAAACTATTTACGTTTATGCGCACGCCTTTTTACGTTTATGCACACGCGTTTTCGCAATTTTGAACACACTGATTATCAACGGATTACTCCGACACCACGAAATGCCCTTGCGGCGTGATGCCTTCAGCCGAGATGTAGAGTTGGGAACAGGAAGAGTTGTTGAAGAATTCCACGGTGGCATGTCCCGTTTCGTCTACGTGGACGGCTGGTGCCCAGAAGATGGTGCGGCGATAGTCAGCCATCGGCGGCAACTGGCTGTAGTCCTCCATGACGAACTCCGTCGGCACGTTGTAGCCTTGGAAGTGGGTGCGGCGCAATCCCTTCGACGGCGTCGTGAACTGCGGATGCGTGTAGACATAGACGGTGACGGGGTGGATGCGCACCACGTCGTCGCTGCGCACAAAGTGGGTGTAGTTGTCCTCGTCCTCGGACACATAGACCGACTTCACTTCGTCGAGGAAATCGGGCATGGGCGTCACGCCGCCTCCGTTGGTGTATTCAAACGAATAGGTGTTGTAGGGATAATAGGTAATGGTGTTGTAGGCGTTGTTCACAATCCACAAAATCGGACGCTTCTTGTAGGTCAGCCCGTCCTTGTAGACGGTGTGCAGATAGTCGGTCATGAGGTCGACCGACACGCCGGGGTCGTTCACGCTCAGCATCTTGCCCGTGGTGTCGTCAATCACCACCCAGCGGTCGTCGAGCGAGTTGGTGCCTTCGAAGAACGGGTTCTTCTGCTTCAGCCATTCGTAGAGCGTGGGCAACTGCTCGCCGCTGTCAATGATGGCGTCGCTGGCTTCGTCCACATTGTAGTAAATCGTCGACTTGCGTGCCCCCGTCTTTTCGTCGTACCACGGCAGACGGCTGTTGTCGGTGAAGTAGCGACCCTTGACTTTCACCGTCGGAAGGATGTAGGTGCCGTTCTTCCGCGCGATGCCACTACCCTCCCCTTCGGCGTCGCCCTCGGCTTGCTGCCGGCGCAGCACCTCCACCGCCGACGGCAGCGGTATCATGTCCGTCTCGAGTGGCGACAACGGGCGGACAGCGGGCGAAAAATGGCGGTCAATGGCAACGACGTAGCGGGCATCCTTGCCGTCGTAGCGCGTCTTGATTTGCAAGTTCCACTCGCCCGTCACGTCGGGCATCTCGAAGGCATAGCCACCCACGCTGTCGGTGATGCAGTCGCCCCGCATGTGCTCGCCGTTCTTGTTATACAAGTAGGCAGAGAGGTCGACGCCTGCCACGGGATGCTTCTTGCGCCAGCGGTTCGTGTCGGGCTTGAGCCGTCCGAACACGTAGAGTTTGTCCTCTATCGGCTGCAGCCGTCCCGTGTAGCCCTCAAGCACGTCGAAGCCGCTCACGCCCGACTGCAGCCGCCAGTCGTAGCGACGCCACCCCTGCGTCAGCATCAGCAGGTCGGCAGCACGGCGGTGCACGGCATCGTCGGCTTCAAAATAGTAATCAGGATTTTCGATATAGCCACGCACCTCGCTCGACAGCAGCATCCATGTGCGCAGATTGCCCACCTTGCCGTTCGTCAGCGTGGCAGCGTCCATCGCCGAGAACGAGAGGTCGGAGCCGGCAGGCGCGGCAATGTCCATGCGGATGCGTCCGCAAGGCTTCATGCCGTAAGCCGGTTCGGACACGCGGATGCTGTCGGCAGCATCCGTCGGCGGACAGATGAAGAAAAGGCGCTCCGCCTGTATGCGTCCGTCGCTGTCGAACACCGTCAGTTGGTTGACGCCGGGCAGCATCTTGCTGCGCTCAAACTCGAATTCCACAGCCGGCTGTGCCACGAGCGTGTCGGCCGTCATCACGTTGCCGTTGTGCATGAGCGTGTAACCCAGCAGCCGTCCCTGCATGGACGGCGAGGCATAGAGTCGCGCCACGATGTCGTCGTCCGTGCTGACGCGCAGCACGCAACCTTCCGCGCGAGCCGTCGGCAACGTGTATTCCGACCGCTTCTGCTGTTCGTCGGTCACGACCAACCGCAGCGCCTTGCCGTCGGGCGTGACGTCGAACGCCCCTACGCCGTCGGCATCCGTCTCGACCATTTCCAGAATGTTGTCGGCAGCATCGAGCAGCAACGCCTTGACGGGTGTGCGCCGTCCGTCCTTCACGGCTCGGAACGCCACACGGCAGGGCAAGCCGACGACCATGTCGCCGCCTTCGGGGTAGAACGTGACGGAACGCGAGCCGTCGGCAACGGTGTGTCCCGCGTCGGTCGCAGCATGGTCTGCGCCCTGCCGTTCGGGCAAACGGCGGTTGTAGGTCAGTTCCTCCATGCGCGGCTGGCTGTAGTCGCCCTCCTTCTCGGGTGCATAGAAAATGGGGAAGACGCGCGAAAACGCCCCGACGCCGCCCCAGTTCATCATGTAGCGCGTGAAGGCACGCACTTCGTAGAAACCGGTGCCGAAGATGCTGTCGGTCTGAAAATCGCCTTCAGCCATGCCGTGCTCCAGACGCAGTTTGCGCGTATCAATCACGTCGCCGCTCGCATTGAGCAGTTCGACGTAGAGCACACGGCTGATGTCGGTAGGGAGATTGCGGTCGGCACGCACGACGTATGCCTTGAAACGCATCGTCTCGCCCTTGAAGTAGCCGGTGTTGTCGAAATGCAGATAGGCTTTCTCCTGTGGCGTGGCGCGGTTGAACATCATGGCGTGCTTCATGTAGTAAAGCAGTCGGTTGAGTGCCGAATCGGCAGGCTGCGTCTCCGTCTGCGCCGCCATGCGCATGGGGAGCAACAGGAACGAAAGCAAAAATATGGTCAGGGAGCGTTGCATGTTCTATTTCGTCAGTTTGCATGATAATTGCGACAAAGATACGACAATTCATTGAAAAAACTGTATCTTTGCATCGTCAAAACACTCACACAATCATAGATTTACCCATGAAACGAACGATTTTCAGTGCCGCAGCCGCCTTTCTGCTCGCCATGATGGCGTGTGCCGGCAGCAACGACAGCAACAAGGATGCACAGGACTACGAACCGCAAGACACGGTCGTGCCCGACCGCCACTTGACGCTGCTGGTGGCGGGCGACCTCATGCAACACGGCCCGCAAATCAATGCTGCCCGACGCACGGACGGCACTTACGACTACAGCGACTGCTTCGCCCACGTCAAACAGGAAATTTCTGCCGCCGACATTGCCATCGCCAATTTTGAAGTCACGCTCGGCGGCCCTCCTTATCAGGGTTATCCCTGTTTCAGTGCGCCCGACGAATATCTGCAGGCTGCACTCGATGCCGGTTTCGACGTGCTGATGACGGGCAACAACCACTGCCTCGACAAGGGCAAACGCGGACTCGAACGCACGATTGCCATGATGGATTCGCTCGGCGTGCCGCATCTCGGCACCTACGTCGATGCCGAAGCACGCGCAGCATCCTACCCGCTGTTGGTGGAAAAGAACGGGTTCCGCATCGTCCTTCTCAACTTCACCTACGCCACCAACGGACTGCGCGTCAGTCAGCCCAACCACGTGAACTACATCGACACGGTGGAAATCGCTGCCGACATTGCAAAGGCGAAAAGCATGCAGCCCGACATCATCATCGCCCTGCCCCACTGGGGCATCGAGTACGCCATGACGCCCAACCGCCCCGACATCGCCTTGGTGGACTGGCTGTTGCAAAAAGGCGTCGACCACGTTGTCGGCGGGCATCCCCATGTGCTCCAACCATTTGAATGGCGCGACCGCGACGCTGCCAACGGCGGACACCTCGTGGCATATTCGCTCGGCAACTTCATTTCCAACCAGATGAAACCCAACACCGGCATTGGTGCCATGGTGCGGATGTCGTTCACCAAAAGCGGCGACGACGTGCATCTCGACACTTGCAACTATGCCCTGACGTGGTGCTCGCGTCCTGCCGTTTCGGGCAAACGTAACTACCGCATCGTCCCCGTTGCCACGAGCGATTCGCTCCTCAATGCAGCCGACCGCACCCGTCGCGACACCGACGCCCGTACCGCCCGCAACATTTTTGCACGATACAATAAGGACATCGAGGAATATTCGTTCTGAAAGGAAA
>JAFLUS010000077.1 GCA_022508685.1 Prevotellaceae bacterium
CCGTTGAACTTGAAGTGCACTTCATTTCAATTTAGAGTGCACTCCAGATGCAACGAAAGTGCACTCCAAATTGCATGAAAGTGGAATATGGTATAGGCGATTGTGAATCAGCGACTTATAGTGTATATACCCTGAAGGGTAGTTAGTTGCGAAATTCGCAACTAAAAATGCGTCGCCATTTTCCGGAAGAAGGCTTCACGAGTGCGTGCGATTTTGAACGCGCTCTGCATGGCTGCAGATGTCAGAGGGGATAAAACAAATAGGCTGCATCGGGATGATGCAGCCTATTGCTGTGTATAGGAAATAACGTGTTGCGTTTACTTCACGAGGACTTTCGAGGTCGTTCCGTCGCGGTGAAGGATGATGTTCACACCTTGCTGCGGCGTGCTGATGCGCTGACCTGCGGCGTTGTAGCGGGCTACTTCGGTGTGGTCGGCATCGGTCGTCGCGTGGTGGATGGCACTTGCTTCACCCGATACTTTGACGCGGGCGGCATTGGCGATGGTGCCGTCGGGGGCGATGACGAGGGCTACGGCATAGACTTTCTCCAAGTCGATGGCTTCTTTCAGCGTGGCCTTGGTCGGCATCTGCACGGTGTAGGACGTGGTGGCAATGGTGCCGACTGCGGCTTCGTTCGTCGAGAGGGCAGGGGTGAGGTTGGCACCATTGGTGCTGTAGGAACTGCCAATCATGACGTCGTTGAAGGTGAGGTAGACGTAGGTTGAGCCATAGATGCCGCCACGGCAGAATTGGTCGATGAGGGGGTCGCCTGTCTTTGCGTAGGAAGCATAGTAATTGGATTGTCTCCATGCTGTGGTTTCGCCGCTGAGGTCGTCGGCTGTCAGGACGAAGGCAACGGTGTATTTGCCGCCGTTGGTGAGGTATTCGACGTCGGCTGTTACGTCGACTGCCGTGCAGTTGTCGTTGTAGAGTGCGTTGACGTTGACGGCTACTTCGGGAGCAAGGGCGTTGAGTTGGTCGAAGTCGTCAAAGATGCTTTCGTCGGAGCCGTAGTAGGGGTCGATGCCGCGCAACTTGCGGTCCATGGCACAACCGGGTGCGCCCTCGATGCCGAGGCTGCCTGTGGGATAGTAATTGGCCACATACATGGGGTCGCTGCTGTTGAACTTGTGGAAGGCGATGCCGATGAAGTTTTCACGTGTTTCCTTCAGTTGTTCCATGCCGAGCCATCCACGTGGACACCATCCGCAACCGGTGCCGGTGAATTCTTCCACGACGGTGTAGCGGGGTACTATCTTCGAAAGCACTTTGCCGGTGACGGGAGTTACTTTGCTTGCGCCGTTGTCTTCGCCATTGACTTTGTCGATGGTGACGTTGGCAGTGTATGCGCCGTATTCAGCAGGTGCAGTGAATGTGATTTTTACCATACCTTGCTGACCGAAACCGGCAGGGATGGCTGTGGTGAGGTCGATGTGGTTGGTGGTCTTCGTTCCGTTGATGTCTACGCTGTAGTCGATGGACTGCACGGGTTCTGACCCGTCGCTGACGATGACGGCAGGAGTGGTGACGGTGGCGTTCGGAAGGCTCGTGGGTGCATCGATGGTGCTGAAGTATGCGCTGCGGTCTGACAGCGTGACGTCGGAGCAGAACAATTGCATGCCAAACGAACCGAATTGGCTGCTGTAGTCACCCCAATCCTGAGTGCCGCTGGCATTGGAGAACTTCAAAATCAGCGAGTTGGTGTATGCGTCGCCACCGCACAGAATGGGGTATCCGTCGCCGTCGCTTGCATAGCGGGTGATGGTGAACTTCACGCCGACGAATGCGCCGCCTTCGGGAATGGCATAGGGTTCGTCGAGGGCAATGGCATTGTAGGAGAGTGGCTGCAGCGTTTCGGATTTCACGGATTGTTCAACGACGTTGGTTTCCAAATCTTCGGAAATCCAGATGCTTACGTTGGTCATGTTGGCTGTGGTGTAGACGGGCAGGTTGACGCCATTGATGCTGGCGCCTTGGAGCAGTGCGTCGCCCGGCACGAAGTAGCCGGCATAGTAGGTGGCTGCGGCTCCGATGCCGACGGCATCTAATTCGTCGATACCACCGAGATAGTAGCCCCAAAGGATGGTGTCGTCGAGCGATGCTGCCTTCTTGGGTGCGGCTGACGATGAGGCGTTGAGCACAATCTTTTCGTTGGACTTGCGGACGAGTCCTTTCCCTGTTTGAACGGGAATGACAACCTGTGCGCTTGCGAGCAGGCTGCAAGTTGCCAATGCAAGGGTGAAGAATAGTTTTTTCATACGTTCATACTTATTGATTCATGAATACTTTGCGGGTTGTGCCGTCGGCGGTCTTGACGATGGTGATGCCTTGTTGAGGCTGTGCCTGTTGGCGGCCGTCGATGGTGTAGTAGCCGACCGGCTGCTGTGCATCGGTTGCGGTTCCGGCAATGGCGGCGGGGTCGGAGTAGATGAAGTTGAGCGTGATTTTGGGGCCGTCGGCTACGAAGGTGGTGTTGCCCGTCACGTTGTTGTGCCTGTAGGTCTTGGGCTGCAGTGTCACGGTTGCCGTGCCGTAGGTTTCGGGCAGCCATTCTGCCTGTATGTCCTCGGTCGTCACTGCGCCGACAGGGGTTTCGTGGACGCCGAGTTCGTCGGACTGGGTGCAGTTTTCAGGGAAGCAGACTTGGAAGGCGCCGTTGTCCATTTGCTGAATGTCGTAGACCATGTTGCCATAGACGGTGCCGCTTTGGCTCGACTTGATGTAGAGGCCGGTTTTCATCATGATGCCTCCCCAGCCGTCATCCTCCGTAGCGGTGATGGTGAGTACGGAGCCGTCGGGAACTTCCTTTCCGTTCTTGTCGACGAACCGGAATACGTTGGTGGTCTGCGCCCATGCAGACAGGGTTCCCATGCAGATGAGGAGTGCAAGTGTAGAGATTTTCTTCATAAATATCAATGATTGGTTAAACATGCTTATTCGATTGGTGTCAACGAAGATTGCACGACTTGCAGCACGCCGCCGTTGGTGCTGCTCGTGACGAATGCCACGACGACGATGTCTTCGGCTTTCCACGCATCGCTGAGCACGGCCTGATAGGTGGCGTGCGCGGGTGCATCTTCCGTCATGCGGATGTCGTCGCCATAGAGGTCGTTGGTGAGCGAGGTGCGGAATACGTGTTGATGCAGATAGTTCGGATTGCGCGAACCATCGGGCATCATCTGCGCATCGACGATGTTGTTCTCCGTTATCCATACCTGTACTTTTCCGCCAAGGGTCTTGGTGGAAACGGCTTCGACGTCAATCTGCACCGTGCGGGTGTCGGGGTCGTAGAGCGGGACGAGGTGCAGGTCGACGGGTGTCGTCTGCTCCAATGCCGTTCTGACTTCCTTGCCATAGAGGGCAGAAGAATAGACGGGTGTGCCGCGGTTGATTTTCACGGCGGGTTGGGCTTCGATGCCCCAGTGGGTGTAGTATTCGTCGCCGGTCTCCGTGCATAAAGGCAGACGGGCGCTGTTCATCGTCGAGTTATGACCGAACGGGCCGGAGTGGATGGCTACGGCGATGACGGCATCCTTGCCATATTCCTCTTGCAGTTTTTCAATCTCTGCCGTGGCTGTGGGGCAGTTCACGCAACGTTGTCCCGTAAAATCTTCGATGAGAACGCTGCGACGGACTTCCGCACGTTCGACCTCAATCAGGCGTTCGTCTTCGCCGACGGAGTCGCACGACCATAATGCACATGCCAGCAGCACGGCGGATGCGGTATGGAAAAGATGATTCAGTTTCATGCTTTAGAAATTGTAGTTATAGGACAACGTAAAACCTTTGCTTGCCGGCACCATGCGGCAGACACCGCCCGAGCAGTTGAAACCGGCACGGGTGCGTCCGTAGCCGACTTGGATGCGGTGGGCACCGGTGTTGTAGGTGACTAACCCGTTATAATAATGTACGTCGGTCTTGCCGCAGTTGTATTCGTCGGAAATGGTGAACATCCAGTGGGGAAGGAACGAGAGTTCCAGCAGCCCGAATACCCAGTCGCCGTCGTCTTGCTTGGTGGAGAGGTATTGTGCCTCGCCTCGCAACGTCATTTTGTTGTTGAACCTGTATTTGCCTTCGGCGATGAAGATGTCGGAATACACCGTTCCGCCTTCGCCTTCGATGACGGTCATGTTGTAGATTTGGTTCATGTACATGAGGTTCAGTTTGAAGGCGTTCGACAGTTTCTTCTCCACTTGTATGTGGAAGTCTTGATAATAGGTGTCGTCACCCCATTTCCAGAACGACGAGCCGTAGCCGTCGGTGTTGTCCTTCATGTGCTTGTCGATGGAGTGGATGTGCGAGAAGTTGACCTTGACGTTCGTGCCGTACTTTCCACCCAGTGCCGTGTGGCGCTTGAAGTTGTAGCCTGCCTCTGCCTGATATGCCCATTCGCCGTCCGTCAGTTGCGTGGCGTAGGGATAGAGGGCAGCCAAGGCGTAAGTGTGGTCGGTGGTGAATGCCGGAAGGTGGTTGATGAACGACGACGTGCCCATCATGCTGCGTTTGCTGCGGAATGCCATGTTGTCGCTGCGCTTGGCTTGCAGCAACAGGCTCATGCCTTTCTTGGAGTAGGACGACGACAGCATCGCCACGTAGCCTTTGCGGTAGATGTAGTTGTTGTCGAACGACGGGTCTTGCGACTTCTGCGCATATTCAGCCAACACGTTCCAGCCGCCGCTCTGCAAGCGCAGACGGAGGTCGAAGGCGTTGACATAGTGGGGCAGATTCAGTTTGTGCGTGGCATCGACGAAGATGTCCTCGTCGCCTTCGTGCTTGTTGACATACGATGCACCGAACGTCAGATAGGTGCCGCGTGCCTGCAAGGGCTTGAGCCATTGGTCGAGGTTCAGTTCGATGTCGCCACCGGAGATGAGCGCGTCGTTCAAGTGCCAATAGCGGCGTTGCTTACCGCTCAGTGCCTTAATCGTCACGCCTTCAAAGGGACGAGCCATGACACGTGCGCCGAGCAGGGAGTTGTCGATGCCGAGACTGCGTTCCTCGTAGGTGCGGAGGATGAAGCCCGAACCGAATTGCTCGTAGAAACTGCCGGCGGTCACTTCAAAGTCCTTGAGGTGCAGTTTGGCATACGCATTGGCGATGCCCCAGCCTTTGAAATCTTTTTCAAAACCGGGCAACGGATGTTCGGTATATTCCACACGCACGCCGGCATCTACATACTTGCTCAATACCCCTACTTCGGCATAGGTATTGGTCAGTCCCCATTCGCTGTAGTCTTCCGCACCAATCTTCTTGTCTTCCTGTGGAATGAGGATGTCGCTCTGAATGCTTCCCGTCACGGTGATGCCGTTGTCCTGCTGTGCATGGGCTGAAATCCCAGCCGACAGCATGCCTGTCAGCATCACCCACCTTGCTGTTCTCATCATGGCGTTTCGTTTTCTCTGTTTCAGTAAAAAAATGTCATTCCTTGCCGACCAGTTCCCTCACCTTTTCGATGAGTTCCTCTTCGGCACCTTCGGTGTATCCGTTATGCTTGTAGACGATGTTGCCCTTTCCGTCGACGATGAGCGTGTAGGGAATCATCTGAATGCCCAGCGCACGCTTGAAGTCGCTGTTGGGGTCGAGCAGCACGTCGTAGTCCCAGCCGTAGCGGTCGACGAGCGGTTTCACCTTGTTGATGTTCTGTGCTTGGTCGATGGATACGGCGATGAGTTTCACGCCCGTTTCCTCCTGCCACTCTTCATACACTTCGTGAATGGCATTCAGTTCGCGGTTGCAGGGGTGGCACCATGTGGCGAAGAAGTCGATGATGAAGGGTTTGCCGTCGTTCGACAGCGTATCGGTTCTCACCTCTTTGCCGTCCATCGTCTTGAGCGTAATGGCGGGCAGTTGGGCTTTCATCGTGCCTGCGAATGAGAGCATGACCACGATGGCGCAAATCCATTTTTTCATAAGAAATCGGTAGGTTTTACGGTGAATGTTACAGTGGTTGTTGTTAAATAACGATACTCGCTTCGGGAGAAACGCTCCCTGAAGCGAGTGTCGTTGTATCGAGGGTTTTCGTTATCAGAGCGCAACTTTGGTCGTGGTTGTCGTGCCGTCGGCAGCCACCATCTTCACTACGTAGATGCCCTTGTTCAGACCCGTAGCGACGGTAGATTCGGGAGCCTTGACGGCATAGACCATGTTGCCTGCCATGTCGTAAACGGTAGCCGAAGCCACTTCGCCCGTGAAGGCGAGCGTGCCGCCAACCATTCCCTTGACAACGGCATGAGCCTTGGTCGCATCCATCGTGGCGATGCCGGTGCTGACGTAGTTGAGCGGGAGAATGTATCCGTATACATCGACGTAGGTGTCGGGGTCGCCGTTCGCCCAATCGAACCAGAAGTTCTCTACTGCCGTAGCAATGATGGTCATGTCGGCATTGGTGAACGGAATACCGGTGGCGAGCACCTCTTCCGTCGTCGACGTTTCGACGTAGTCGTCCAAATCTTCGTCGTAATACCAGTCGTACATGGTGTACTCGTGCGTCATGTTGTCCTTCATCCATTCTGCCAACGACGGATTTGCCGTCGTGAAGTAGTCGTAGAGCGGAACAAACTTGTCAGTGCCTGCCGGCATGATGTAGGCTTGAGCAGCGGGGTTGGTGAACGACTGCGGCACTTGGGCAAGCAGCGTGCCGTTGTTCGCCATTGACGAAACAATCAGGCTCTCTTCGTTATCGGTATATGCCGTGTAGGTGTCGTCGTTCAGATTGTAAACGTAAGGCACATAGGAATATCCTGTAAAGAAATCACCCGATTGTGCGGTAGAAGCATACAATTTGCCGTCGCCCGACATCAGCACGTTGTTGAATGTGAAGCCCGGCACCATTTCGCACAATTCTTGGAATGCTTCGCTGTACTCCGTCCACTTTGCATCCCATTCTTCGGCTGCAGCCAGCGCAGCCTCAAAGGCAGCCTTCGATGCGTCGCCCATGTAGTCTGCAGCATCGGGATAGACAGGCATGGTGTCATAATCCCATGTGCCTTCGGCATACCACTCGTCCATGGCTTGTTCGTAGGCAGCCAATGCTTGCTCGTAAGCCGCCAGTTCGTCGGGCGTCATGTAAGCCTCAGGCTGTGTGGAAGGCCCTTCTCCCGGGTCTTCGGGCAGAACGAAACCTTCGGGATGATAGAGTTCGTCGTGGATGAGCGCATACGTCCAGTCGCCATTGTTGTCCTGACGATAAACGATGGGTTGGCATACGAATCCGCTATAGTCCTGCACTTGTCCGGCAATGATTTTGCCGTCGTCCGACACGCGCAATGCCGTGATGTACTGCGGCGTTCTGCCCGCAAAATCCTTTTCGGGGAAAGGCAGCATGTGCAGTTCACCCGGCGTGCCGTCAGCCTGCATGTCCCAATAGCATGGTACCAGCATCATACCTTCGTAGTCGCCGCCATACGTTTCGGGAGAAACGGAGCCAACGATGCGCGAGCCGTCGGGCGTGATGCCGTCGGCTTTCGACATGAGGCGGTCGGCAACCGATGGGAGGTCGTGCCATTCGCCGTCTTTCCAATACTGAGCCATGGGTGCCATCGTCATTCCGACAACCACGCCGGTGTTGGACGCTACATTGCCGTTACCCGCATAGTAACTCTCGGTATATGAATAGACTTCGCCAGTCGTGAGATTGCGGATAGCCGTCGATTCGTAAGAACTGCTGATGGCATATTGTCCGTTGGGCGAAAGTGCCGAAAAGGCTTCGCCGGCATATTCCTTCGGCGCTTGAGCATACAGGGAAACGGATGCCGTCATGGCAAGTGTTGCAATGAGTAGATGTTTTTTCATAAGCAATCTTTTTTTGAAAAGTGATACCTAAAATGGATAAACTCGCTACAAAAATAGTCGAAATTTAAGGAATAGACAAATTTTTCTATCAATTAAAGCAAAAAAT
>JAFLUS010000078.1:0-5739 GCA_022508685.1 Prevotellaceae bacterium
CCGCACAACCTATAAAAAAGAATGCGCAGACCATCCATATTCCTCTCAGGTCTGCTACAACCTTCCACTTCCAATGGAGAAGTCTGCGCATAATACGCATACTTCTTAGGAAGTGGATAATTGCTCTTATTCGGTTCGGGTAGCAGTTCGAGAGGAATTAGAGCCAAAATGTCTGTCGAAACGATAGCGATATCGCAACGACGCTGCAAAGATAGATATTTTTCTTTAATTACACGCTAAATGGTAGTTTTTTTGTGTCTTATTTCATTTGTTTCAGAAAAAGCAGTACTTTTGTAGTTGAAAAAAATGGCAGAATAGCCAAAAAAAGTCAAGTAGGCTTATCTTTGCATCACGTATGTTGAGTAAAAACAAAATGAAATGGCTGCGCTCGTTGGAGATGAAGAAACATCGGACGGCGGAGCAAGTGTTTGTGGCAGAAGGCCCCAAGGTCGTAGGCGATTTGCTGACGGCTGGCTTCGACTGCGTTTTTGCTGCCATGACGGAGACGTGCGGATTGCAGGGAAGACTGACGTGCGAAGTCTGTATGGTTTCGCAAGAAGAGTTGCAACGAATTAGTTTTGTAGAGACGCCGCAACAGGTGTTGGCTGTGTTTCGCCAACCGCAATATGTGACCGATGTGAAGGTGGCGCAGACGGAGTTGTGCTTGGCTTTGGACGATGTGCAAAATCCGGGCAATCTCGGAACGATTATCCGGTTGGCAGATTGGTTTGGCATCGAACACGTGTTCTGCTCACGCGGATGTGCCGATGTGTATAATCCGAAGACGGTGCAAGCCACGATGGGTGCATTGGCGCACGTGAAGGTGCACTATGTGGATTTGCCGCAGATGTTGGGCGATTTGTGTCATGGAAACGATGGAAATGTGCCGGTGTATGGAACATTTCTCGATGGCGACAGCATCTATGCGACGGCGTTGCAGCAACGTGGCGTGATTGTGATGGGAAATGAGGGGAGAGGCGTATCGGCAGATGTGGAGCGATACGTTACCGAACGGCTGTTGGTGCCGAATTTTCCTGCCGAACGGATGTCGACGGAATCGCTGAACGTGGCTATTGCGACAGCGGTTGTATGTGCTGAGTTCCGTCGGCGTGCGTTGTGATGTGATAGGGCTTCTGCTCTTTGAAGACGATGGTGCCTCCCAACCATTCGGTCATTTCTATTTCTCCTTCAAGCGGATAGTGATTGACAAGACGCGAACCGAACAATTCGATGACGTGGTTCGTGTAGATTGTGCCGTCGGGTAGGATGACCTGCTTGGCTGCAATGCGGCGTGGCATCATTGGCGTGTGGCGTTTCGTGTGGAAGTTGCGGGACGTTGTTGCTGCTGTCCTTGCATGGGGCGTCGACGGCGTGGACCGATGGAGTTGGGTGTACGCACGTCGGGCGCATTCTTAATCTTGATGTTCTTCTTGGGCTGTTGTTGCTCAAGTTGCTCTTGCGGCGTGAGACGAGGCTGCTGCTTGTGCTGCGACGGAGCAGGAGTGGAGTCGGTCTGCAGCGTGTCGGTAGCCAACGTGTCGCTGACGGCAACCATCACCGAATCTTGCGGAACGTGCATTCGGACCAATGCGATGTTGTCGATGATGCACAGGTTCTTCGTATTCGGTTTTCCTTTATAATAGAAGAAACCGGAAACGCTCTCAATGGGGGCGTCGGTGTTTTGGGTGACTTCCAACTGGCGTGTGGCAGATGCGGTCACTGTTTCCACCTTGCTCACCACCTTGCCGTCGGTGCCGCGAACGATGATGCCCATGGTGAGGGCATATTCTCCGCTGTAGTCGCCTTCGTGCTTGAGATTGGCGCTGGCGTAGAGGCGCAGACGGTCGTGCGGACGGAAACTGGTGTCGGCTTTCATCGTGAATTGTTCCAAATTTAGAAGGTCGCGATGTCGCAGCACGATGACTTTGGAACCCGTCCAGATGTTCGTCGTATCGTTGTTGTTGGTGATGATTGCCGCCATTTCGTTGCTACCCGTCTGCAGTTGCAAGGCTTCGTGTTCAGCCGTGATTTCCTGCTTCAGTTCGCTGTAGATTTCTTTCAGCACTTCGGCGTGGGCATTGTACCACACGAGCGAACTGTCGAATTCGGCTGCCGTGATGCCGTGCTTGGCATATAGGGCATCGAGACATTCCTGTTCGCTCGGGCGTTCGTCGGCACGCATCATCATCCGCATTCCCTGTGTCTTGTGGTAGTCGTAGAGGACGCGCTTCATCTTTCTGCGCGACATGACGTTGTCGGGGCGATTGTCGCATCCGACGGCTGTCAGCAGCACAAAGACGACAAGGAGAGCGGAGCGGAAACGCATGGCTGGTTAGTGCTTTTTGAGGAGTTTGGATGAGAATAGCAGCAGGGTGATGATGGAGCAACTGATGGCTGCATCGGCAAAGTTGAAGATGGCGGAAAAGAATACGCAATGCTCACCGGCATTCGGCAGCAAGGGCACTTTGTCGAGCCAACTCCACTGCGGCATGTTCCATTCAAACAGCGGGAAGTAGAACATATCGACGACACGTCCGAGCATCATGCTGCTGTATCCCTCGCCCCATGGTACAAATTGGGCAACTGCATACGGAGCCGGTTGGTTGAAGATTTCGCCATAGAACAGGCAGTCGCAAACATTGCCCACATCGCCTGCCAAGATGAGGGAGAGGCAGACGATGAGGCCTGTGGATGCCTTGCGGTTGTGGATTTGCTTCCAGATAATCCATCCGATGACGGGAATCATCAGGATGCGGAAAGACGTCAGCAGATATTTACCGCCGAGTTCCCATCCGAATGCCATTCCGTTGTTCTCGATGAAGCGCAGTTGGAACCAACTGGTGACTTCAATGCTTTCGCCAAGATACATGTGGGTCTTTACCCACAGTTTGATGGCTTGGTCGATGGCAAGCACACACAGGATGATGGCAATGGACAGAAAGGTAAGTTTACGTTTGCGTGACATAGATGCAGAGTTTTCAGAACGAATGACTTACGCCTTCTTCACTTGGATGACGGCTTTGAAATCGTCGAACTCGATGGCATCGCCTTCGGGTGTTCCCAATGTGATGCTGTTCGCCAACACTTGTCCCTTGATGTAGTTGCCGTGGGTGTCGAGTGCGGTGCGGATTGCAGGAACGTCGGAGATGATGACCTCGATGCGGTCGGTGATTTCAAATCCGCTGCTCTTACGGAGTGCCTGAATTTGCTTCACGATTTTGCGGGCATTGCCTTCGTTCTTCAGTTCGTCGGTGATGGTGATGTCCAATGCGACGGTGAGCGAACCTTCATTCTGCACACTCCATCCGGGGATGTCCTCGCTGATGATTTCCACATCTTCGAGTGCAATCTCCGCCGTTTGCCCATCGACAGGGAGGGCGATGCGTGCGGTCTGTTCCAATTCAGCAATTTGCTCTTGCGTCATTGCCGACACGGCTTCGCTGACGACTTTCATCATTTTGCCAAACTTCTTGCCCATTGTGCGGAAGTTGCACTTCACTTTCTTTACCAACATACCGGCTCCGCCTTCAATGAATTGCAGTTCCTTTACGTTGACTTCGTCCAAAATCAGTTGTTTCATCCGTTCGACGTGTTCCTTCATCTGTGCCGATTGCACGGGGATGGCGATAATGCCGAGCGGCTGGATAACGGCAATCTTTTCCTTTTTGCGGAGGGAGAGCACCATTGACGTGAGTTTCTGTGCCAGTTCCATCTGCGTTTCCAGTTCCTTGTCGATGAGCGCTTCGTCGGCTTTCGGGAATTGGGCGAGGTGTACTGATGTAGCCGTGTCGCGTCCGGTCACGTCGATGAGGTCGTGGTAGAGGCGGTCGGCATAGAATGGTGCTATCGGTGCGATGAGTTTGGCGACGGTCTCCAAGCAAGTGTAGAGTGTCTGATATGCCGACAACTTATCTTCGTTCATTTCGCCAGCCCAGAACCGCTTGCGGTTGAGGCGGACGTACCAGTTCGAGAGGTTGTCGATGACGAAAGTCTGAATGGCTTGTCCGGCGTTCGTCGCATCGTAGTTCTGATAGTATTCGTCCACGCGCTTCACGAGCGAATGGAGTTCGCTCAATATCCAGCGGTCGATTTCGGGACGTTCGGCGTGAGGCACGTCAGTCTGCGAATAGTCGAAACCATCGACGTTGGCGTAGAGCGTGAAGAAGGCATATGTTTGGAACAATTTGCCAAAGAACGTTCGTGTCACTTCAGCAACGCCTGCGGGGTCGAACTTGAGGTCGTCCCATGGTTGTGAGTTCGTAATCATATACCAACGCACGGCGTCCGTTCCGTATTGGTCGATGCACTCAAACGGATTGATGACGTTGCCGAGGCGTTTCGACATCTTCACGCCATTCTTGTCGAGCACCAATCCGTTGCTGATGACGTTCTTGAACGCCACAGAGTCGAACACCATCGTGGCGATGGCGTGGAGGGTGAAGAACCATCCGCGCGTCTGGTCCACACCTTCGGCAATGAAGTCAGCGGGATAGACGATGCGTTGGTCGAGCAGTTCCTTGTTTTCAAACGGATAGTGGATTTGGGCATAGGGCATCGCACCCGAATCGAACCACACGTCAATGAGGTCGGTTTCGCGGGTCAGCACATTGCCTTTGTCGCTCACCAAGACGATGTTGTCCACGTAGGGGCGGTGAAGGTCGATGCGGTCGTAGTTCTCCTGCGACATATCGCCGACGATGAAGCCCTGTTCCGCCAACGGGTTGTTGGGCATCACACCTGCCTTGACGGCTTTCTCTATTTCGTTGTACAATTCTTCGACGCTGCCGATGCACACTTCCTCATGTGTATCCTTGTTGCGCCAGATAGGCAGTGGCGTTCCCCAATAGCGCGAACGCGAGAGGTTCCAATCGTTGAGGTTTTCCAGCCATTTTCCGAAGCGTCCCGAACCGATGGTTTCGGGTTTCCATCCGATAGTCTTGTTGAGTTCCACCATCCGTTCCTTGCAAGCCGTGGAGCGGATGAACCACGAATCGAGCGGATAATAGAGCACCGGTTTGTCCGTGCGCCAGCAGTGCGGATAGTTGTGCACGTGCTTCTCAATCTTGTATGCCGTTCCCGCCTGCTTCATCTCCATACATATCACGATGTTGAGGTCTTCGGCTTTGGCGGCAGCCTGTTCGTTGTATTTTCCACCTTCGTTGTAGCGAGGGTCGTAGGCGTTCTTCACATAGTCGCCTGCGTGGTGGCTGTATTGGTCGGTATCGACGCAAGCAGCGACAAATTCGGGTGCCAATTCGTCGATGTCATAGTATTTACCCGTCAAGTCCACCATCGGGCGTGTCTCACCACCTCGGTTGATGAGGAAAAGCGAGGGAATGCCGGCAGCCTTTGCCACTTTGGCGTCGTCGGCACCGAAGGTCGGGGCAATGTGTACGATGCCCGTACCATCGTCGGTTGTTACATAGTCGCCCGGAATGATGCGGAATGCCTCGTCGCCCAGTTCGACGAAACGTTCGCTGCCGACGCTGAACATTTGTTCAGGATGTGCCTTGGCTGCTTGCTGTACGAAAGGTGCAGCATTGTCGTCCACTTTCTCGCAGGGCTTTATCCACGGCATCAGTTGGGCATACTTCAGTCCGACGAGGTCGGTGCCTTTGTATCGTCCCACGACTTTGTAAGGGATGACCTTATCGCCTGCTTTATAAGCATCCAACGGGAGGTCGGCACCTTCGGGTTTCAAATATGCCGACAGGCGTGATTCAGCCATGACAACGCTTA
>JAFLUS010000078.1:5839-7893 GCA_022508685.1 Prevotellaceae bacterium
CCTGTTCCCGCAGCAGGGGAGTAGGGTTGGATGGTGTAGCCTTTGTAGAGCAATCCCTTTCCGTAGAGTGTCTTGAGCAAGTACCAAAGCGTTTCGATGTACTTGTTATCATACGTGATGTAGGGATGTTCGAGGTCTACCCAGTAGCCCATCTTTTCGCTCAGTTCCGTCCATTCACTGGTGTACATCATTACGTTCTTGCGGCAGCGTGCGTTGTACTCTTCGATGGAGATGGTGCGTCCGATGTCCTCCTTCGTGATGCCGAGGTCCTTCTCGACAGATAGTTCCACGGGCAGTCCGTGCGTGTCCCATCCTGCCTTGCGCTTCACTTGGAAGCCCTTCATCGTCTTGTAGCGGCAGAATGTGTCCTTGATGGTGCGTCCCATCACGTGGTGGATGCCCGGATGTCCGTTTGCCGATGGTGGTCCTTCAAAAAAGATGAACGACGGACAACCTTCGCGTTCTGATATACTGCGGTGGAAGACGTCGTTCGCCTTCCACTCTTCCAATACTTCCTTGTTGACGTTGCTCAAGTTGAGTTGGGCACGTTCCTGAAATTTCTTCATCTCTTCCTATATGAGTTTGATATTTTCGATGTGTTGTTCCTTTCCGCAGTAGCGGCATTTGAGCGTTCCGTTCGCTTTGTCGGTGACGTAGAACACCGTCTTCATCGGTTCGTTGTTGGTGATGCAGACGGGATTTTGGCAGCGCACCACGTTGTGCAGCACGTCGGGCAACGTTGCCACCTTCTTCTCCACGATGTCGTAGTCCTTAATCAGGCAGAAGCGTATGTTGGGGCACACGGCAGCCAGTCGGCTGATTTCCTCGTTGGAGAAAAATCGGTTGGCAATCTTGATGATGCCTTTCCTTCCGATTTTTTCACTTTCGAAATTGTTGCCGATGGTCACTTGGTCTGTACATTTGTCGAGGTCGAGCAACGAAGCCACGACGAAGGTCTTGTCCACCGGTATGTGGTCGATGACAGTCCCGTTCTCAATGGCTGCCACCTGCAGGTCTTTCCGTTTTTCCATGTTCAGAATCTTTCAGAGTTGTGTTCGTTATCGGCTTTTCACCTCGTCTATCCCAATGCCTAGCACGTCGCAAATCAGGGCTTCGCGGGCATACAATCCGTTCTGCGCCTGTTCGAAATAGTAGGCGTGGGGCGAGTCGTCCACATCCTGCGCAATCTCGTTCACACGGGGCAGCGGATGCAGAATTTTCATGTTTTGTCGGCATTTCGACAGCATATCTGCACGCAAGATATAGGTGTCCTTCACCCGTTCGTACTCCACGGGGTCGGTGAACCGCTCACGCTGCACTCGTGTCATATAGAGGATGTCGGCATCTGCAATTGTATCTTCCGTAAAATCAGTTTGTTCAATAAATTTGATGTTGTTTTGCTTGCAGTATAGTTTGTATTCCTCAGGCATGGCCAGTTCCGCAGGTGCGACAAAGTGGAACGTGGGGTTGTACTTCCGCATCGACATCAGCAGCGAGTGCACCGTGCGCCCATATTTCAGGTCGCCCACCATGTAAATGTTGAGGTTTTCCAACGTGCCCTGCGTCTTGTAGATGGAGTAGAGGTCGAGCATCGTCTGCGAGGGATGCAGGTTGCTGCCGTCGCCCGCATTGATAATAGGCACGTCCGTTACCTCGCTTGCATACAGCGCAGCACCCTCCAATCGGTGGCGCATCACGATGACGTCGGCATAGTTGCTCACCATCTTAATTGTATCCTTCAGCGTCTCGCCCTTCGACGAACTCGTCACTTTCGGGTCGGTAAACCCGATGACGCGAGCGCCCAGCCGATTAGCAGCCGTTTCAAACGACAGGCGGGTGCGTGTGGAAGGTTCGAAAAACAGCGTCGCTACCACCTTCCCGTCGAGTAGCCGCCTGTTGGGATTGCGCTCAAATTCAGCCGCCATGTCGAGCAGATATTGAATCTTCTCACGACTATAATCGGCAATTGATACGATGCTTCTGTTGTCCATATTTTCTTCTTTCTTTCAGTTGCCTCCAGATTTTTCGGCAAAGTTACAAAGTTTTTTCTGATT
>JAFLUS010000079.1 GCA_022508685.1 Prevotellaceae bacterium
TAACAACGAATGCTCAGCAATGTGCAATATTAGAGTTTCGTGGCGCACGAAGTGTCTCGGAAGCTGATGTTGACGGCATTTCGGAAATGTTTATGACTTATTTTCATCCTGTCGGCTATATTATGGTGGAACGAGCCCAAATAGACAAGGTAATTTCTGAGCAGGGTTTTCAATCCTCAAGTCTTACAGAGGCTCAAATGGTGAAGCTTGGAGAAATTCTGAATGTATCCAAAGTGGTTGTGGGTACTGTAAGTATGTTGGGAGGAGAATATCAAGTGGATGTACGGGTAGTTGATGTTGAGTTAGGTCATGATATCGCTGCGGAAGGCGCATCATTCAATGGTAATTATCGTACCAATGTTAGCAATCTTGCCACCAGACTTGCTAATAAACTTGCTTTGGCAACACCCCTCTCTCCTCAAGAAAGTTATGCAAAAGGAAAAAAAGAATACGATGCTGAAAACTATGCCGAAGCTGTACAATGGTTTCAAAAAGCGGCAGAACAGGGGCATGCCGAAGCGCAGTACGCTTTGGGATTGTGCTATTACCGGGGCGAAGGCGTGCAGAAGAACTATGCCGAAGCCGTACAATGGTTTCAAAAAGCAGCGGAACAGGGACATGCCGATGCGCAGAGAGCTTTGGGAGTGTGCTATTACAATGGCGAAGGCGTGCAGAAGAACGATGCCGAAGCCGTAAAATGGTTTCAAAAAGTGGCGGAACAGGGACATGCCGATGCGCAGTACAATTTGGGATTGTGCTATTACCGGGGCTATGGCATGCAGCAAAACTATGCCGAAGCCGTAAAATGGTTCCGAAAAGCAGCGGAACAGGGAAATGCCGATGCGCAGTGCGCTTTGGGAGTGTGCTATGCCAAGGGCAATGGCGTGCCGCAAAACTATGAAGAAGCCGTAAAATGGTATAGAAAAGCAGCGGAACAGGGATATGCCACAGCGCAGTACAATTTGGGGTGGTGCTATGAAAGGGGCAATGGTGTGGGGGAAAACTCTACTGAAGCCGCAAAATGGCTCCGAAAAGCGGCGGAACAGGGAGATGCCGATGCGCAGAAAGCTTTGAATGAGTTGGGATATTGAGTCAAGAGAATTTCCTTGTGAAATAGGCGGCACAAAGACTGACGATAACCATGAAACGGCGGAAGCAGCATGAGGTTGCTTCCGCCGCTGCCGTTTTTGGCATCTCTTTCGCTGCTTCAACAATGATGTATGGCGTTGGGCAGAGGGTATATCCATGTGCTTCTCCCTATGCCGCCCCAAATTTGCAGAGGTTTTTCCTCACGCGCGCGTGCACGCGTGCGCGCATATATATAATAAGGTATGTATCGGGGGCTTGTGCCACCCTATTCGGGGTGCGCCATGTAGCGCGGGTGGTGGCAGAGGAGTTCGTCGCGCAGACGAGAAGTGTCGGTATGCAGATAGATTTGGGTCGTACCAATGCTCTCATGCCCCAGCATGGTCTGAATGGCGCGGAGGTTGGCACCGCCTTCGAGCAACGTCGTGGCGAAGGAGTGGCGGAGCGTGTGGGGGCTGACGGTCTTGTCGATGCCGGCGTCTTCGACGAGTTGCTTAATCATGCGGAAGACGGTGATGCGGGAGATGTTCTTGCGGAACTGGCTGATGAAGAGGTAATCTTCGTAACCATGTCGGATGTCGAGATGAGCACGCTGGGAGAGCCAGAGGTTGATGTCGTGGACGGCACGTGCGGAGATAGGCACGAGGCGCTGCTTGGAGCCTTTGCCGTTGACGCGGATGAACTCTTGGTCGAGATAGAGGTCGCCGAGACGGAGGTTGCAGAGTTCGCTGACGCGCAGTCCGCAGGAGAAAAGCGTTTCGACAATGGCGCGGTTGCGGTGGCCGAAGGGTGCGGAGAGGTCGATGCACGCCTCCATGCGGTCGATTTCGTCGACGGTGAGGGTGTCGGGCAGGTGTTGGGGTTTCTTCGGATGCTCCAGCAGTTCCATGGGGTCGGTGTCGAGATGTCCGTCGAGCACGAGGAAGCGGTAGTAACTGTGCACGCCGGCAAGGATGCGGGCAAGCGAGACGGGGTGGATGCCGATGTCGATGATGGCGGCAGAGAACTGGTGGAAGTGGTCGAGCGTAACGTCCAGCGGGTCGATGCCTTCGGTGTCGAGGAATTGGAGGAACTTCCGGATGTCGCGTTCGTAGGCATCGACGGTGTGGTCGGAAAATCCTCGTTCGAGTTTCAGATATTGGCGGTAGCGACGCAGGAGGGGCATGGAGATGAGGTTGAAAAGTGGAAATCGGCAGTCGGGAATCGGGGCAAAGTTAGCGTTTTTATTTCAAATTTCCCGCCTCCGTTTTCGATTTTCAATTATTTCGCTTAACTTTGCGCATCCAAACGTTTGGTATATGACGAAAATACTGATTCTGAACGGGCCGAACCTGAATTTGTTGGGACGGCGCGAACCGGGTGTGTATGGCAGTCGCGGATTTGAGGACTACCTCGCCGACTTGCGCAACCGCTACGCAGGGCAGGTGGAACTGACGTATTTCCAATCGAACCACGAAGGCGACCTCGTCGACAAACTGCACGAAGCCGGCTTCGGAGCCGTCGACGGCGTGGTGCTGAATGCCGGTGCCTACACGCACACGAGCGTGGCACTGCACGACGCCATCCGTGCCGTCGAAGTGCCGGTGGTCGAAGTCCACATTTCGAACGTGCACCAACGCGAGCCGTTCCGCCACCACTCGCTGCTGTCGGCAGCCTGCCGCGGTGTCATCTGCGGATTTGGGCTCGACTCCTATCGGTTGGGCATCGAAGCCCTGACCGGAAATGCGGAGGACTGACCCATGAGCGAAACGGAGCGCATAGACGACTACATCGCGGCGCACATCGACGCTGAACCCGAGTATCTGCACCGGCTCTACCGGGCGACTCACCTGCATCTGCTCTACCCCCGCATGGCGAGCGGACACCTGCAGGGCCGTCTGCTCAAGATGCTCGTGCAGATGATACGCCCCCAATGCGTGTTGGAACTCGGCACCTACAGCGGATATTCTGCCCTGTGCATGGCTGAAGGACTGGCAGACGACGCGGTGCTCCACACCATCGAGGTGAACGACGAACAGGAGGACTTCACCCGTCCGTGGATAGAGGGTTCTGCCCATGCCCGGAAAATTCATCTGCACATCGGCGACGCCATGGAGATTGTGCCGCGACTCGGCTTGCAGTTCGACATGATTTTCATCGACGCCGACAAGCGCCGCTACCGCGACTACTACGACATGGTGATGCCCATGCTCCGCCGTGGCGGCTACATCGTGGCAGACAACACGCTGTGGGACAACCACGTGGTGGAACCGCTGCGGAAGAACGACGAACAGACGCGCGGCATCATGGAATTCAACGACGTCGTCGCTGCCGACGGCAGGGTGGAGAAAGTCATCCTCCCCTTACGCGACGGACTCACCATCATCAGAAAAAAGACAGAATAAGCATTTATGGAAACAACTCGACAAAACAAAATCGCACGCCTTATACAAAAGGATTTGAGCACTATCTTTCAGGAAGAAACGCGCAAGACGCGAGGCATCCTCGTCAGCGTGAGCATCGTCCGCGTCAGTCCCGACTTGAGCGTGGCGAAGGCCTATCTGAGCATCTTCCCGCCGGCAAAGGCACAGGAAATGCTCGACAACATCAACGAACAGGCTGCCGCCATCCGCTACAAACTGGGTACGCTGGAACGCCACCAACTGCGCATCATACCCGAACTGAAATTCTTCCTCGACGATTCGCTCGACTATCTCGACAACATCGACCGCCTGCTCCAAAACTGACCCGCTCCGTGAAGTTCGAGTTCAACATAGCACGACGCTATCTCTTCGCCAAGAAGTCGCACCATGCCATCAACATCATCAGCGGCATCTCCGCCTTTGGCGTAGCCGTAGCCACGGCAGCCCTCGTGTGCATATTGTCGGTGTTCAACGGGTTCGGCGACATGGTGAGCAACCTCTTCACCGCCTTCGACCCCGAACTCAAAATCATGCCCACCAGCGGAAAGTACGTGCCTGCCGACGTCGACGAACTGACGAACCTGCGCAACGACCCCGACGTGGCCGTCTACACCGAAGTCGTCGAAGACCAAGCCCTGCTGTCGGCCAACAACCGGCAAGTGATGGTCACGCTGAAGGGCGTCGACAGCACCTACACGAAGCAGACCGACTTTGAGCGCATCCGCGAAGGACAAGGCGAATTTGTGCTCGGCAGCATGGACCTCATCGACTACGGCGTGCTGGGCATCCATCTCCTCGAACAACTCGACATCAGCCTCGACGAACTGAAAGGCATCGACGTGTATGCACCCCGCAAAGGCGAACACATTGACCTGAACGACCCTGTGGAAAGTTTCAACTGCGAACAACTGTTCTCGCCACGCGTGGCATTCCGCGTCAAGCAAGCGAAGTACGACGCCAACTATGCCATCACCTCCATCGACTTTACCCGCCGCCTGTTTGAACGGCAAGGCTACGTCACCGCCATCGAACTGCGGCTGAAGGACGGCTGCGACGCAGAACGGGCGAAACAGCGCATCCGCAGCCAACTCGGCGACGCCTACTCCGTGCTCGACCGCTACGAACAGCAGGAGGACACGTTCCGCATCATGAAAGTGGAGAAACTCCTTTCCTACATCTTCCTCACGTTCGTGCTCATCATCGCCAGTTTCAACATCATCGGCTCGCTGTCCATGCTCATCATCGACAAGCGGAACGACGTGCAGACGCTGCGCAACCTCGGTGCCAACCAGCGCCAAGTGGCACGCATCTTCCTGTTCGAAGGCTGGATGATTAGCCTGCTCGGTGCCGTCATCGGCATTGCTATCGGACTGGCACTCTGTCAAGTTCAGCAGACGTTCGAACTCATCAAGTTCGGTGCGGGCGACGGCAACTACATCATCAACGCCTATCCCGTCAGCGTCCACCTCTGGGACATCGTACTCATCTTCTTCACCGTCGCTGCCGTCGGACTGATTTCCGTGTGGTATCCGGTGCAGCATTTCAGTAAAAAATATACCGCCGGCGAATAAGGATTTCCCGCCGTCGGCATCACCAAATCGAACCATCATGACGAAGACCATACAGCATTCACTCCTCCTTGCAGCAGCATCCGTCCTGCTGCTCTGCAGTTGCGCCCAATCGGGACTGCTCACTTCAGCCACGTTCACGGCAACACCGACCCCGCTGACATACGTAGCCGGCAACGTACCGGTAGACATCCGCATGAACATCCCCGCCAAAGGGTTGGACAAGAACGCCGTCGTCACCTGCACGCCACTGCTGCGCTGGGACGGAGGCAGCGCAAGCGGAACTGCCGTCACCATACAAGGCGAAAAGGTGGAAGGCAGTCGGCAAATCATCAGTTACAAGAACGGCGGACAAGTGGCGATGAAAGCCACATTCCCCTTCTGCGAAGGCATGGAGAACAGCCGGCTCGTCATGACCTTCACGGTGCAGAAAGGCAAGCACGACGTCGAACTGCCCGAACGGGAAATCGGCTACGGCACGCTCTGCACACCGGCACTGGTCTACAAGACGGCGGAGCATCCCGACGACGCCACCGACTCGCTTGCCATTCGCTACATCGTTCAGGGACAATACAACTGGGCAGCCGCACGACTGGAAGGCAGCGCCACCAACACGGCCATCCTTGCCCAAATCCTGTCGCAGAACTATGCAGCAGCCCAGTCTGCACTCGCCAGCCATCCGCACCCCAACGCCATGACCCACTATCTGCGGGCATTGCTCGGTGCACGCATGGAGGACGAACAGGAAATCCGCACCGGCCTGCAAGCCGTGGTGCAGACCGACCCCACCCTTGCCCGCCGTGCACTCCACGACTTGGAATTCACCCCATATTCATCGCTCATTGAGCAAATCATCAAATGACACGCCCCATGCGACGGATTTTCTATTTGCTCACCCTCCTGCTGCTGTTGGCAAGTTGCGGCGGCAAGAACAAAGGATTTACGCTCGAAGGCCGCTTTCGCAACATGGACGCAGCCGAGTTGCTGATTTACAACCTGAACGGCATGTATGCCGACGTCGACACGATAGTCGTCCGCAACGGCGAATTTCTCTATTCGGGACGCGCCGGCAACGACGTTGCAGCCTTCATCATCGTCTTTCCCAACGCCGTCGAGCAAGTCGTGTTCGCCGCCAACGGACAGAAGTTAGAGTACGAAGCCACCGGCAACGACCTGAAGAATTACGTGGTGAAAGGCAACGAGGAAAACGAGCAGATGAACAAGTTCCGCAAAGACACGTCGAAAGCCAACGCGCTCCAGACGCGCGAAGCCGCCAAGCAGTTCATCCAGCGCAACAGCAACTCCGTCGTTTCCATCTATCTCTTCGACCGCTATTTCGTACAGGACGAGAGCGCACCCCGCGAGTCCATCGTCTCACTGCTCCAACTCCTGCTGAAAAACCATCCGAAGAACCTCCTGCTGCTCGACGTGCAAATGCAACTGAAAGCCGCCGACAAGCACGCCAAAGGACAACGGCTGCCCAACCTCACGCTCACGACGCAGACCGACCACACGCTGCACCTGCAGAAACTGCGCCGTCCCTACACCGCCTTCGTCTTCTGGGCAACATGGATGGACCACATGTGGGAATACATGGACGGCGTCCGACGCATCTACTCCGACAACCGTGAGCAAGGCAAACTCGACGTCGTCGCAGTCTCCGTCGACACCGACCACGGACGATACGACGACACGATAGAACTCGACCGCGACAGCGTCAGCATCCAGCACGTCTGCGACTTCAAAGGCTGGGACACGCCACTCGCCAAGCGGACAGGCATGAAGCAGATACCGAGTTTTCTCATCGCCGACCGCACAGGCACCATTCTCGCCACCGGCACGACGAAGGATGAACTCCGCCATGCCGTCGACTCACTCCTGAAACCGACCAAGTAACCTATGCCCCGATTGCTCTATTCCCTCTGCTGGCTCGTCTCGCTGCTCCCCATGTGGCTGCTCTACGGGCTCTCCGACTGCGTCTACCCCGTCGTGCGCTTCATCGTGCGCTATCGTCGCGACGTCGTCCGTCAGAATCTGGCAAGCGCCTTCCCCGAAAAGACGACGAAGGAACTGCGGCGCATCGAGGCAGGGTTCTACCACCAATTGTGCGACTGCTTTGTCGAAAACATCAAAGTCACCACCATGTCGCGCCGGCAGATGATGCGCCGCATGACGTTCGGCGGACTCGACACGTTGCGCGAAACCTTCGCCTCAGGACAGCAGTTCGCCTTCGTCTTCCTCGGACACCTCGGCAACTGGGAATGGATAGCCTCACTGCAATACTGGCTTTCGGACGTGCACTGCACGCAAATCTACCACCGCCTTCGCAATCGTGCAGCCGACGAATTCTTCCTCCGCAACCGCCAAAAATACGGCGGAGAATGTATCAAGATGAAGAACACGTTGCGCCGACTCGTCGCCTTGCGAAAAGACAACCGCAAAGTCGTCGTCGGCTTCATCGCCGACCAGCAGCCGAAGTGGAATGCTATCCACCACTTCACCCCGTTCCTCAACCACGACACCGCCGTCTTCACCGGTACGGAACACATCGCCAAAACCTTCGGAGCCAGTGTCTTCTACGGCCACGTCACCCGTCTGCGCCGTGGTCACTACCATTGCGAGTTTGTGCGCATCACCGACACCCCGTCCGCATTTCCCGACTTCGACCTCACCGACCGCTACATGCAGATGCTCGAACAGGACATCCGCCTCAACCCCTCCCTGTGGTTGTGGTCGCACAAACGCTGGAGCCGCACGAAGGAACA
>JAFLUS010000008.1:0-10722 GCA_022508685.1 Prevotellaceae bacterium
ATGGTGTAATTGGCAACACAACAGATTCTGGTCCTGTTATTCTTGGTTCGAGCCCGAGTATCCCAACAGAAATCCTCATGAGCAGATGTCGCTTGTGAGGTTTTTTCGTTAAAAAAACGAAAAGCACGGAGGGTTATGCGGAAATGTCGGCAGAAACCTCTATCTTTGCATGAATTTTGAATAAATAGCATACGAGTAAATATCCGAAACTTGAATGGAAGAAACGAAGACACTGGTCGACAGCATCGTCGAAGGCATACAGGAGAAAAAAGGCAGACGCATCCGCGTGGCTGATTTGGACGGCGTGGGCGACACCATCTGCCGCTATTTGGTCATCTGTGAGGGCAACACGCCCACGCAAGTGGCTGCCATCTGCGACAGCGTGGAAGACATGGCGCACAAGCGGGCTGGCGAAAAGCCCGTGAGAATCGCCGGACAGAACAACAGTATATGGATTGCGATGGACTATGCCGATGTCATGGTACACATCTTCATGCCGGAGGCACGCGAGTTTTACGACATCGACCACCTTTGGGACGATGCCGAAGTGACGGAAATCCCTGATTTAGACTGAAACAATGGCGAACAATCATTTACAGCAACCCGATGGCGGCAAGAGCAAGACGCCGCGCTTCAACTTCACGTGGCTCTACATTCTGCTCATCGGCGGCATGGTGATGATGATATTCACCCGCAACGAGACGAGCGAAGGGCGAACGCTGCCTTATTCGACGTTCCAAGCCTGTGTCGACAGCGGCTACGTGAGCAACATCGTCATCGACAAGAAAGACCTCGTGCTGACGTCCGAACTGACGGCGGAGGGCGAGAAATACATCTTCGGCAACGTCAGCAGCAAGAAGGACAACCTGAAACGGCTGGTGAAGGTGGAAATCGGTTCCATCGATGCCGTCGACGAATATCTGAACGAGAAGCGTGCCGACGGCAGTTTCGACGGCAAGGTGACGTACGAACAGAATGACAATCTGTTTTTCAATATTCTGTGGCAAATCCTGCCTTTCGTCTTCATCGTCTTCATTTGGGTGTTCATCATGCGACGCATGAGCCGCGGTGCCGGCGGCATGGGGGGCATCTTCAGCGTAGGCAAGTCGAAAGCAAAATTGTTTGAGAAAGATGCGAACGACAAGACGCGAGTCACGTTCAAGGACGTGGCAGGACTGGAAGGCGCAAAGCAGGAAGTGCAGGAAATCGTAGACTTCCTCATGAAGCCCGACAAGTATACCAACCTCGGCGGCAAAATCCCTAAAGGCGCGCTGCTCGTAGGCCCTCCGGGAACAGGCAAGACGCTGTTGGCAAAGGCCGTGGCAGGCGAAGCCAACGTTCCTTTCTTCTCGCTCTCGGGTTCAGACTTCGTCGAAATGTTCGTCGGTGTCGGAGCATCGCGCGTCCGCGACCTCTTCCAACAAGCAAAGGACAAGGCGCCCTGCATCATCTTCATCGACGAAATCGATGCCATCGGTCGGGCTCGCAGCAAGTCGCTGAGCATGGGCTCGAACGACGAACGCGAAAATACGCTGAATCAGTTGCTGACCGAAATGGACGGCTTTGGCACGAACAGCGGTATCATTATCTTGGCAGCCACCAACCGCGCCGACATTCTCGACAAAGCCCTGCTGCGTGCCGGACGTTTCGACCGACAGATTCACGTCGACTTGCCCGACTTGCAAGAACGCAAGGCTATCTTCAACGTCCATCTGCGTCCGGTGAAAATCGACGAGACGGTCGATGTCGACCTCCTTGCCCGACAGACGCCCGGATTTTCGGGAGCCGACATTGCCAACGTCTGCAACGAAGCCGCACTCATTGCTGCCCGTCGCAACAGCGAATGGGTGGACAAGCAATGTTTCCTCGATGCCGTCGACCGCATCATCGGTGGTTTGGAGAAAAAGACAAAGGTGATGACTGTTGCCGAAAAGCGTTCAATCGCTTTGCACGAAGCCGGTCATGCCACCATTTCGTGGTTCCTCGAATATGGCAATCCGTTGGTGAAAGTCACCATCGTCCCACGCGGACAGGCGTTGGGTGCGGCATGGTACACACCCGAAGAACGACCTATCAATACGCGTGAGGAAATGTGCGACCAAATCTGCTCGCTGCTGGGCGGACGCGCAGCCGAAGAACTCTGCGTCGGTCGCATCTCCACAGGAGCGATGAACGACCTTGAGCGCGTCACGCAAATGGCGTATGGCATGGTCGTCTACTACGGCATGGGCAAGACGCTGCCTAACCTTTGCTACTATAACAATAATGAATACAATTTCCAAAAGCCGTACAGCGACCACACTGCCCAACTCATCGACGAGGAAGTGAAGCAAATCATCGATGAACAGTATGAACGTGCCAAGCGCGTGATACTCGAACACAAGGACGGACACGCCCAATTGGCACAGTTGCTGGTAGACAAGGAGGTGATTTTGGCTGAAGACGTCGAAGCCATCTTCGGTCCGCGTCCCTTCGTGTCGCGTAGCGAAGAAATCATTGCACTGAACGAACAGGCAAAGAAGGAGCGTGAAGCCGAACAGCCTACTACGTCAGCGGACAGCGACAGCGAGGCTGACAAGCCGAAGGAGCGTTCCATTGTCGATGAAAACGAAGAAATCATCCGTCAGAAAGCCATCGATGCCGCTGTAGAGAAGGCACGTCGAAACAATGAACACTCCAATGAACAGTAACCTCATAACCCGGACGATCACCGGTGTGATTTTCGTTGCCGTATTGGTCGGTGCCATCCTCACCGGCCCGATACCTTTCGCGGTGCTCTTCGCCGTCATCACCGCTTTGACGACATGGGAGTTCTGCACAATCCTCAATCAGAATCTGCACCTGCAAATCAATCGGTTTATCACGACCGTAGCAGCCGTCATCCTGTTCTTCTCCATTCTCGGATTTTATTTGGGACTGACGGGCATCGGCATGTTCGTGCCGTTCTTCATCTCCGTGCTCTATTTGATGGTGAGCGAACTCTATCTCAAGAATCCAAATCCGCTGCATAATTGGGCGTTCTCGCTGATGGCGCTGTTCTACATTGCCCTTCCGTTTTCGCTTCTCGGACTGCTATCGCTTCAAGTCCGTGCAGTCGACGGCATCGGAATGCCTTACAGCGTGATTTATCATGGGATGATGCCACTCTCCATCTTCATTTTCTTGTGGACGAATGATTCAGGAGCCTATCTCACCGGTTCTATGCTCGGACGTCATCGCCTTTTCCCCAGCATTTCACCAAAAAAGTCATGGGAAGGCAGCATTGGCGGTGGCATTGTTGCTATTCTTGCGTCACAAATCATTGCCATGTGGGCAACCGACTATTTCTCTCTGACCAGCCCCTTGCTCAATCGGCTCGGTTGGGCAGGACTTGCCCTCGTTGTCGTTGTTTTCGGCACATGGGGCGACCTCGTCGAATCGTTGCTGAAACGTAAACTCAACATCAAAGACTCTGGCAACATCCTTCCCGGTCATGGTGGCATGCTCGACCGTTTCGATTCTTCCCTTCTTGCTATTCCCGCTGCCACCGTCTACATTTACACGTTCAGCGTGTATTTAGGATAATGATAATATACGAGAAGATAACAGGGTGCGTTCCTAATTGGAGCGCACCCTGTTGCTATTATGCAAGCGGTTGTTTCAGATTTGTGCGAATGCCTGTTCGAGGTCGGCAATGATGTCGTCGATGTGTTCCGTACCGATGGAGAGGCGGATGGTGGACGGCGTGATGTGCTGTTGGGCAAGTTCGTCGGGTGTCATCTGCGAGTGGGTGGTGGTGTAGGGATGGATGACGAGGCTCTTCACGTCGGCCACGTTGGCGAGGAGAGAGAAGATTTCGAGGGAATCGATGAACTTCCATGCTTCGCTTTCGCCACCACGGATTTCGAAGGTGAAGATGCTGGCGGCTCCGTTGGGATAGAGTTGGCGGTAGAGTTCGTGGTCGGGATGGGTCGGAACGGCGGGATGGTTCACTTTTTCCACTTTCGGGTGGTGTTGCAGATGGTCCACCACTCTGAGGGTGTTGGCAACGTGGCGTTCGACGCGCAGGGATAGCGTTTCGAGTCCTTGCAGCAGAATCCATGCGTTGAACGGGGAGATGGCTGCACCGGTGTCGCGCAGGATGACGGCACGAATGCGGGTGACGAAGGCTGCCGCACCGGCTACGTCGGCAAAGACGGCGCCGTGGTAGTTGGGGTCGGGCAGGGCAAGGGTTGGGTATTTGTCGGCATTGGCTTTCCAGTCGAAACTGCCGCCGTCGACGATGATGCCACCGAGTGACGAGCCGTGTCCTCCGATGAACTTGGTGGCGGAGTGGACGACGATGTCGGCACCATGCTCAAACGGACGCATGAGGTAGGGCGTGCCGAAGGTGTTGTCGATGATGAGTGGAATGTTGTGCCGATGGGCTACGGCGGCTACAGCGGCAATGTTGGTGACGTCGGAGTTGGGATTGCCGAAGGTTTCGGCATACACGACCTTCGTATTGGGCTGAATGGCGGCTTCAAGGGCTTCGAGGTCGTTGACGTTGACGATGGTGTTGCTGATGCCTTGCGTAGCGAGGGTGTGGGTGATGAGGTTGAAGGAACCTCCGTACAGATTATCGGCTGCAACGATGTGGTCGCCTACGGCGAGGATATTTTGCAAAGCGTATGTAACGGCGGCTGCACCACTGGCAACGGCAAGTGCTGCCACGCCGCCTTCGAGTGCTGCGATGCGCTCTTCCAGTACGGCTTGCGTGGAGTTGGTGAGTCGTCCGTAGATGTTTCCCGGGTCGCGCAGGGCAAAACGGTCGGCTGCGTGCTGCGAATTGCGGAATACGTAGGAAGTGGTCTGATAAATGGGAACTGCACGTGCGTCGGTCGCAGGGTCGGGTTCTTCCTGTCCTACATGCAGTTGGAGGGTCTCAAAGTGTAGTTTCTTCTGATTCATACGATTATGTTTTTGTTGATAATTGCGCTGTTCGCATCGTTTTGTGCCGCAAAGTTACGATTTTTAGAAATATCAACTAAAAACTTTTTCTTACAAAAGAATAATAATGTAGGATTATATGAATTATCAGAATAATTACACTTTTATGATTTGTAATATATAGCGCGCAATAGAATATTTCTCTTTTGCGGTTATGCGATATAAAGATAAAAATTGTGTAGTCAATTGCTTAGCGCACGGTGAGGTGGAAGCAGGCTTGGTGTTGCTCATATTTCACGTAGCAACGGCCTTGTTGGCGGAGGTCGTAGAGGACTTCAGCGAGTACGAATTTGAGGTCGTCGTTCCAACGGGTGATGCTGTCTGAACCGATGAGGGAGGGGTGCAGCGGAACGAAGCGGTGGTAGGCGATGTCGACGGTGGTGCCGTAGCAATGGCAGGAGTTAGTGGTTGCATTCTGGTTGCCGTGCTGCAGCCGAGCAACGTCCTCGGTAGAGCGGAGTACGGATGAAACGATGGGGAGGTGAGGCTCCATGCCTTTCGACAGGAGCGAATCGATGAAATTGAGGGCGATGGTGTTGAGCAAGGCTTGGGCACGAGGCACGAGGTAGGGAATGGAATGGGTGAGGTCGTCGACGACGTAGAACGGCGAATGGCTGATGTCAACCAGTTGGTACTGACGTACCATTTGCATGAATTCGTCGCGCGTGGCTGCCGGAGAAATGCCGTTGCGGATGGCAGCCTCGAGTTGCACGGATTGGCTGTCGGGGAAACATTCGTTGTAGGTGGTCAGGCGACTGCCGCGTCGGATGGAATATGCTGCGGATGTGCTGCTGCCTTCTGCGGGTGTTGTCGTCAGGCTGTCTTGATGGGCAATCGCCGTGTCGGACAATGGTGCGGGAGTGATGAATGGCTTGATGCTGTCGGGATGGACAACGGGGTTAGGTGTAGGGGGTGTTGGGGGTTGCGCAGTCGTGCGAGGTGCGGAGTAGGGAGCGACGTCGAAATGGCACAATGCCTGAAGTCCTGCCAACAGACCCATGCAGATGGCGAATGTCAGCAGGAACTTCAGAGGGTTGTATCTGGACTTCTTCTTTTTCGTCATTATCCTATCGTCCGGAGCGTTGAATCATCGTGCGGATGTGGTCGTTGAGCGTATCGTTCTGCTGCAGTTGCTCGATGGAAACGTGCATTCGCCAACGCCAATAGTGGCGTGGGTCAGCAGGGATGTTGATGCGCTCAGCGTCGATGTCCTTGTTGCGCACGCGTTCGTCGATGGCAAGCCAGTCTTGAAGCGAGAGCAAGCACAGCATGGAGGGGCTGTAGAGGTGACGATTGACAATCTCTTCTGCCACCCATCCCGGGAGCGGATGCGGTGCTTCGCCGTCGATGTGGAGGGCGGTGTTGTAGAATTGTTGCGTCCGCGTTGGGTCTTCGTCCCACCACTGCCGCATGGTCGGCATGTCGTGGGTGGAAATCGTAGCGACGGAGCGATAGGGATTGTCGGACAGATGGCCAAACTGCACGCCGTAGGCTTTGGGCATGGTCTGAATCTCGAGGCTCAGGATGCGCAACTGATTCATTACCCATTCTACGCAGGCAGGTACCATGCCGAGGTCTTCGGCGCAGATCAGCATCCGTGTGGACTGGGTGAGATGCGGCAGTTTCTTCATCGCTTCGTCGTACCAGAACTGGTTGTGGCGATGATAGTAATAGTCGTCGTACAGATGGTTGAATGCCCGTTGCTGCGATTCGGTCAGACTGCGGAAGGCGTCGTCGAGTTGTGCCGAAATGCGCGGATGGTACATCTGCGGATTGTCGCGGTCGATGACAAAGAGGACGTTGCTAATCAGCGTGTACAGCCCATCGCGCAGGGTCAGTGCCTCTTCGTCCGTCTTATGGGCGAAAGCGGCTTGCACCTTGCGTTGCGTATCGTATTCGGGACGTAACCGATAGAAGGTGTTGGGACCTCCGAAGGCGTTGAACGATTGGTCGGACTTGGTCGTGTCGGCAACGAGATAGAGCGTCTTGACCAATTCAGCACGATAGCCGAAGATGCTGAACAGCACGTTGTCGTTGATGTAGGGTTGCGTCATCAGTTCGCGGTTGAACTGAAAACCATAACTCTCAATTTCGCTTTGGCTCATCGGCAGAGAGGGCGAGAAGTGTCCGAGCAATCCGTGGACGGAATGTTGGGGAATGTCCCAGATGCGGAAGAATCCCAGTACGTGGTCGATGCGGTAGGCGTCGAAATATTCCGCCATTTTGCGGAAACGGCGTACCCACCACGAACAGCCGTCAGCCAGCATGGCTTTCCAGTTGTAGGTGGGGAAGCCCCAGTTTTGTCCGTTTCGGGAGAAATCGTCGGGTGGTGCGCCTGCCTGTGAGTTGAAGTGGAAGTATTGCGGTTCAGTCCATGCTTCGACACTGGTGCGCGATATGCCGATGGGGATGTCACCCTTGATGATGACGCCTTCCTGTCTCGCCGTATTGCGGACGGCAGTGAGTTGCAGGTGCAACTGATATTGTATATAATAATGTAAGGCGATGCCGGCGTAGTTCTTTCCACGTGGCGAGCAGAGTCGGCTGATAGCAGCGCGGTCGTAGGTGCTGTGCTTCTCCCATGTGCTGAAATCTGCCGTGCCATATGTGTCGCGCAGATAGCAGAATGCTGCATAGGGCACGAGCCACTCCTTGTTGGCATCGAAGTAGGCCTTGAAGTCTGCCGATGCCAGCACTTGCTTGCCTTCCTGCTCATACGCCTGTCGCAGGTAGTCGGTCTTGAGGCGCAGCACCTTCTCGAAGTCGATTTGCGGAAGGACGTTCAGTTCTTGCTGCTGCATCAGGAAGGTCTCCATCTGCAACTTGTTCTCCAACCGCGGCAGTGCACTGATGTCGCAATATATGGGGTTGAAGGCGTAGATGGAAATGGCGTTGTAGGGATAGGAATCCTGCCATGTGTGCGTCGTGATGGTGTCGTTGATAGGCAGGATTTGCACGGCGTGCATGCCCACGTGGGCAGCCCAACGAATCATTTCCTGCAAGTCGCCGAAGTCGCCGATGCCGTAACTCTTGGCGGTGCGGAGCGAAAAGACAGGAATGACGACGCCGGCACATTTCCAGTTGGGCAGGCGCAGACGGACGCTGCTGTCAGTCTTTATCCACGTTTCACCCTTACGGAGGGCGAGCGAACTGATGCGGCGGTTCGGACCCTCTTCCCACGCCGTGATGTTGCCGTCGGCGTCGGTGATGACGTATTTGTATTCGATAGGGTGGAAGATGTCGTCGGTGTTTAGGCTGATGCCCCATTCTTGCAACCCGATGAGGGTGAGCGGTACGGCTCGTTCCCAGTTGCCCAACAGCGGTGTGTTGCCGCAGATGCCGAGCCGTTGGTGCTGCAGCAGTCGTGGTTCTACGATGCGCAGTTGCAGCGTCTGGTTGAAGGTAGGCAGGTCTTCGGGTGCGGGTGTGCCGTGCGATGCTACGCCGTCGGCAAATGCCGACGAAAACAGCGGCAGGTCTTCGGGGATGGGGCGCCAATAGTCGTTGATGGTGAACGTGCGGTCGTCGTCCTTCACCGTCTTGTTCGTGCCCGTGTGGTTCAGTAGCACGGCGTGGGGTGCGACGTCCCATTCCGTCCACACCAGTTGTCCGTCGCGGTAGAGTGCATATTGGTAGGTAAGGGTCGTGCCGATGCTTTTGGCATTCAGTTCGATGTCCGTTTCCCACCGCTGTCCGTCCAGCGTGGAGAGCGCATAAGTTTCTTCGCCGATGATGAGGCGGAGGTCTTCACCCCACTGCGTATTGTATTCAATCGAAAAATGGAATTTCATGTGATGTGCTCAGGCTTGTTGTTCCGGCAGACGGATGTTCAGGTCAGCGCATTGAATGCCTTGTTGATGGCCTGCAGTTCGTCGCGGACGGCTTTCAGCCGTTCAATGACTTCAATTTGCTTGTTGGTCGACTTTTTGTCGCGCTTCATCGACGTGCGTGCGCCTTCGAGCGTCATGCCACGCTCCTTGACGAGGTGGTAGACGATGCGCACTTCCTCGATGTCCTCCTTCGTGTATTGGCGTACGCCCCGACCCGCCTTGTGAGGCTTGATGTTGGGAAATTCCTTCTCCCAGTAGCGGAGCAGCGTTTCGCTCACGTTGAACATTTTGGCTACCTCGCTGATGGAGTAGTAGAGTTTCAGGTCCTTGTTGGTGTTGAGCGCCATGTCGGTATGTATGTGTTGTTATTTCTCGGGAATGTTCTTGAGAATTTCGAGCAGATAGTCGTAGAACCTGCCCACGGTGGGGATGTGGCACCGCTCGTCAGGCGTATGGGGCGAACGCAGCGTAGGTCCGAACGACGCCATATCCATGTCGGGATAATTGACGCCGATGATGCCGCATTCCAGTCCCGCATGGCATACCTCGACTGTCGGCTTCTTGCCGTACATCCGTTCGTACACGTCAGCCATCGCAGCCACGAGCGGCGACTTTGTGTTGGGTTGCCAACCGCTGTAGCCACCTTCGAACTGCACCTTCATGCCTGCCATCGAGAAGCAAGCGAGCAGCGAGTTGCACAGCCACTGCTTCATGCTGTCGGCACTGCTGCGTGCGAGAATGGCGATTTCAGCCTTGCCGTCTTCCACACGGACGATGGCGAGGTTTGACGACGTTTCCACAATGTGGGGTATCGTCGGGATGTAGCGCAGCACGCCATCGTGGGCAGCCATCACGGCATTGATGAGGTTCTTCTGAATTTCAGCCGGAACAGCCGTCTTGGGCATTTCGCACGGCTCAATCGTCAGTTCGATGTTGCCGTTCTCCACGGCTTCAAACTCCTTATTGAACACTTCGCGGCACTTCGCTACCAGTTCCTTCAGTTCTTCTACTCTTGCCGTCGGCACCACGACCACAGCCTCGCCTTCACGCGGAATGGCGTTGCGCATGTTGCCGCCATGCCATGAGCACAGCCATGCACACTCCGTACCTACGGCAGCAAACAGCAGTCGCGCCATCAGTTTGTTGGCATTCGCTCTGCCCTCGTTGATTTCCAGTCCCGAGTGGCCGCCACGCAGACCTTTCATCGCGATGCGGAAAGCCTCCATGCTCTCGGGTTCGATATTCAGTGGCTGATACTCCATGGAGCACACCACGTCCATGCCGCCGGCACAGCCGATAGTGATTTCGCCCTCCGTTTCCGAGTCGAGGTTGAGCAAGTATTTGCCGTTGAGCACGCCTGCCTTCAGTCCGAAAGCACCATACATGCCCGTCTCTTCGTCTTTTGTGATGAGTACCTCTATCGGGCCATGCTGTGCCTGCTTGTCCTCAATCACAGCCATGGCGGCAGCCACACCCATGCCGTTGTCGCTGCCGAGCGTCGTACCTCGTGCACGCACCCATTCGCCGTCGATATACGTTTCGATGGGGTCGGTCTCAAAATTGTGGGTGCTCTCCTTCACCTTCTGCGGCACCATGTCCATGTGTGCCTGAAGCACAGCCGTTTCGCGGTTTTCATATCCCGGGGTAGCCGCCTTGCGCATCACCACGTTGCCCGCGTCGTCGATAAACGCTTCGGCACCATTCTTTTGAGCAAAGTCGACAAGATAGTTCGCTACCTGTTCAGTGTATCCCGACGGACGGGGAATCTGCGTCAGCGCATGGAAGTTGCGCCACACGCATTGCGGTTCAAGTTCGTAAATTTCCATAAGTCTGTATGTTTTTGTTGAGTTTCCTTGTTTCTTTGCGACAAAGATATGAAAAAAAATCGGTTTGGATGGTGCATCCCTCTATTTTTTATACGTGG
>JAFLUS010000008.1:10822-16616 GCA_022508685.1 Prevotellaceae bacterium
TGTTCCATGAGTGCCCAGAAGGCGGGAGAGTGGTCGTGGTGAATGGTGTGGCAGAGTTCGTGGAGGATGACGTAGTCGACGAGGTGGGAGGGCAACTTCATGAGATAGAGGGTGAGGTTGATGTCACCGGTCGGTGAGCAGGAGCCCCAACGGGTGCGGGAGGACTGGATGCGGAGGGTGCCGTACTGAAAGTGATGCTTTATGGCAAGGTTGGCAACTCGTTGGGGCAGAATGGCTTTTGCTTGGTGTCGCAATTGTTCGCGGATGACATTCTGCAGCCGTTCTTGCAAAGCGGTGAAATCGGTGTCGGCAGGGCAGACGAGTTCGCACGAACCGGTGCGGCGGTTGACGTAGAAGCCAGTGCGCGGTGTGGGTGTCAGCCACAGGTGGAGGAGGTCGGTGTCGATGCGATAGCCGAAATGGATGACGGGCGTGCGTTGGCGGCTGTTCGCCAGCATCTGCAGCAGTCGTTCGCGGTAGGGTTGAAGGCTGCGGAGCACGGCGGGTGCGGACATGGCGTGGGGCAGTGTTACGCGCAGGTGGCCGTCGGTGGCTCGCATGATGATGCGGCGTGCGCGGGGATTGACCATGAGGGTGATAGTGCCTAATTGTGCGTCGAAAAGTTGCTTTTCCGTCATTTTTGTCGGTATTTGGGGACAAAATTACGGTTTTTTCGAGAAAATTGCGTGGTTCTGTGGCGTAATTCGGCAGAAATCTCTATCTTTGGGGCATAAGCATGACAATAAATCCTTTTGACGACCATGAAAAAAATGTTTCTGATGGGGGCATTGCTGCTCCTCTCGCTTGCCGTCGGTGCGCAGCCGTCGGAGAAAGTGCGCAGGGGTGTGCCCCTCGATTCGATTCGTATGAGTGACCCGTTTGTACTGGCTGACCCCGATACGCGCATGTATTATATGACAGGTACGGGCGGTGCCTTGTGGAAAAGCCGCGACCTCGCCACGTGGGAGGGGCCTTACAAGGTGGCGCAGACCGACCCGGAGTCGTGGATGGGGCCGCGTCCGATGATTTGGGCGGCAGAGATTCACCGCCGGAATGGGAAATACTATTATTTTGCGACGTTCACCAACCGCGACGTGAAGATTGACACGGTGGCGGGCAACGTGATTGAACGACGTGCGTGCCACGTGCTCGTGTCCGACAAGGCGGAGGGACCCTACGTGCCGATGGCAGACCCGACGTATCTGCCTGCCGACCGCCCGACGCTGGATGCGACGTTGTGGAGGGATACGGACGGAAAGGACTACATGGTTTATTGCCACGAGTGGTTGCAGAACCGCAATGGTACGGTAGAAAAAATCGAACTCAAACCCGACTTCAGCGGTACGGTAGGCGAGGGTAAGGTGCTTTTCCGTGCCAGCGATTCGCCGTGGAGCCGTGAAGCGACGGACGACGGGAGCGTGCGTCCGAACATGGTGACGGATGGGCCTTTCCTGTTCCGCACGAAGAAAGGTTCGCTCGGCATGATTTGGACGAGTTGGATACGCGACGTCTACACGCAGGGTGTGGCATATTCGCAGAGCGGTACGCTCGACGGCCCTTGGATACAGGAACCGCAGCCGATTACTCCGCCTGACTATGGGCACGGCATGATTTTCCGCACGTTCGACGGCAGGTTGCTGATGGCGGTGCACAGCCACTATCGCGATGCTGCAGGCCGCTATATCCGCCATCCGCATTTCTTCACGCTCGACGACAAGGGTTCGAAACTGAAGGTGGGCAAGGAGTATCGCCCATAAATCTTATATACGAAAAAGAGAACGACCGACGTTCATCACATACGGATGAATGTCGGTCGTTTTGTGTGTATGCTACCGAAAAGAATTGCCCAAAAATATGCGTCGGTTATTTCAGCAGTTTCTTGCCGTTTTGGATGTAAATGCCGCGTTGTTGCGGATGATTGACGATGCGCCCTTGCAAGTCGTAGATAGGCGATGCGGCTTGTGCGGTCTGTGCGGGGTGGAGAATGGCGTCGGAGGTGTGGAGAGTGAGGGCGACGTTGTCGAAACCGATGATTTTCTCCGAGCCGTTGCTGTTGTGCATGGCTGCGAAGAGGAGCGTGGTGGATGCCGCGCCGTCGCTGTCGAAATCGAGCGACACGTGTTGCCATTCAGCCTTATTTTCCAATGATGGTACGGAGATGGTGCGACCATTTTCGTTGGTCACGCTGATGAGGGCATCGCCTCCGAGTCCGCTCTTCCATACGTCGGCAGTGAGCGTGTAGTCGCCTTCGGGCAGACGGATTTCCTGTTTGAGCGTAATGGTCGACGTTCCCCAGTTCTGGCGCACCCAGTAGGTCTGTTTGCTGTCGGCAGATGGCGACGGCAGTGAGGCGAAGAACTGACCAAAGTAGAAGTCGCCGTTGCGCAGTGCGGTGATGTCATTCTCGTTTCCGTTGGCATAATCGACTGTCCAGCCCGACGGCACGTAGATGGCGCGGTCGCTGCTGACGCCGCTGCCTGCCATTATGGTGTAGGATGCTTCAAAGTCGCCGTTCTGAAGCGCAGTGGGCAATTCCTTTTCTTCAAATTCGATGCCTTGCAGTTGGCAGATTTCGCGTCGGGTGAGCGCAATGTCGTACAGGCGAAAGCCGGCGATGGTGCCGCAATAGTCGACGTTGTCGGCTGCATAATTGCTGTCCCACCACTGCGTGCGGCCGATGTAGTTGCGCGTGTCGGCAGCAATGGCAGCCAGTTGGTAGGCTTCCGTCTGATTGGCTGTGCCGCTGACGACCTCTTCGCCGTTGATGAAGATGCGTGTCGTCTGGGTGGCTGCATCGAAGGTGACTGCCAACTGATATTCGCGGTTGGTGGTGAGGTTGGTGGGCGAAGTCACCATCGTCGTGGTGCCGCCGTTGTACTTCACACCTGCCGACAGCGGATTGGCACGCAGAAACACGCTGTTGCCGCTGCCCGAACCGAAGTCGTAGAAACGCGGTGCGGTGGCAAGGCTTTTGGCGTTGACGGTGAGCAGAAAGGTGAAGGAGCGGAGGTCAGTCAGAAGGCCTTCGGGAGCAACTTCGTAGCGGTTGGTGGCAAAACCGGTGGCGGTGTTGGCTGTCAAGTCGAGAGAGGCGAGTGTGTAGCGCAGATTCTGTGCAATGTCGCGTGGATGTACCATGACGGTGAAGGTGCGTTCAGCCGTTCCGGAACGTGCCGTGAGCGTCACTTCCGTGTCGGTGGCGGGGAGGTTCACCGTGCCGTTGGGGGCGATGATGGTTTCGTCGGACGACGACCACGCGATGTTCTGCTTGAGCACCACGGTGGGCAGGACGATGTCGGTGCGTGCCTCCGTGGGGAGTGCGATGCGCTCGAGCGCAAGGGTTGCCAGTTCTTCCTCGGCAATGGCGTTCATGGCTGCAGCCAATGCCTGTGCGGAGAGGGGAGAGAGCACGTCGGTGTAGCCGCATACGCGGGTGGATTGTCCGTAGTCTACGTCGTCGGGCGTGTTGAAGTTCAGTTCTGTCGTCTCAATCACTTGGTCGACCAGTCCGTTGCGGTAGGTGATGAGGGTGGTGCCGTCGAACGTCAGCGTGAGGTTCCACAGAGAAAGGCGGGTGGGGTGGTTGTCGCCACTGGTTCCGGTGGAGTACATTGCCCAATCGTCGCTGGTGAGCAGGCGGTTGCTACTCTTGTAGGTCGTGGTGCCGATAGTGATTTCGGGCGATTGGTCGGCAGCATTGATGGCGTAGGTGAAGTTGCCTGCACGGAAGATAGTACCGCTGTAGCGGTTGGCATCCATGGCGAAGTTGATGCTGACGGTACCCGTCGTGGTGGGCAGTCCGTCGATTTCCGATGCAGCATAGTCAGTTACCGCTTCGTCCCAATTGTAGTCGGCACGAGTGCTGGTGGGGTATCCCTTCGGGTAGCCTTGGCAAACAATCCAATAGTAATAGTCGCCGTTCATCCAAACGAGGCGCATCGGGCTGTTGGCAGAGTTGGGCAGAATGAACGGACGAGCGTTGTTCTTGAGCGAATTGCGCGTAATCTGCTCGCTGCCGCTGACTTCGCCCGCATCGTTGATGGTGTATTTCCAAATTTCGTGAACGCCGTCGCGGTTGTACTCGCCGTTCTTCGTCGGGATAGAGAGATAGAGGTCATTGATGTTGTCGGGGTCGATGGCCATACCGCCAGTGTAGCAACGCTCGGTGCTGTTCCAGTTCTGGTGGAAGGCGTGGCCGGCATATTGCACCCACGTGCGACGCCATTCCGTACCTGTCCAACGGCCATACCAATAGACGTGCGAAGTCTTGGCATCGTCGATGTGGGTGAAGGCAATGACGGGATTCTCTTGCTTGTCGAGCGAAATCTGCCACACCCAGTTGCGGATGCCGTCCGACTTGTCGACAATGGTGTAGGGATACTGGTTGGCGTAGGAAGAAGTCTTGCTGACGTTGAACACGCCGTCGCTGATTTTCTTGAGTTCCGTTCCGCGGATGTCGCGCAAGATGGGGCCATTGCCATGATTGATGTCAATGACGTTGAAATAGAGCCAGTTGGGCATTTCGTTGTCAGGGTGTCCGGTCGTGTAGGTCAGATAAATCTTGTCCTTGCCGTTCGACTGGTACTTCGCGTATGGACGCGCACCGGTGGACTGCACGATTTGTCGCGGACCGAAGTCAAACTTGACGTCGTCGTTGGCATCGGGCATCGTGAGCCGTGCAATCGTCGGGTGCCAGTTGATGCCACGCCAGCACAGATACCAGTGAGTAGGGTCGTCGCTCAGGATGAATGGCGACGGATACGTCGTGTTGTTGGCAGTCGCCAATCGCTTTTCCTCACCAAGCGCCGTGATGTCGCCCGGACGGCGCGAAATGCGGTAGTAGAATGCCGGTTCGTCAGTGTGGCGGCTGTAGATGATGAGCACACGCTCGTCGGGCAAGACGAGGAACGTGGGATTGTTGTGGTCATCAGGTTGGAAATAAGAACGCACCAGCACGTCGGTCTTGCGCCCCGTCAGCCAGTCATACTGCGTAGCCTTGATGTTGCCGTGCACGTCGATGTAGCCAATCCACGACACATTAATAGTCTTCGCCTCGTTCTCATAATGGATGGCACGCGGGTCGGCAAACCAACACCAAGCACCTTCGTCGTTAATGACAGCGCCATCGTAGCGCTCCGTCGTTTGTGCCGCAGCACACATACAAACAGCCGACAACAAGCACGCTGCCAGCCATTTCATACCATTGTTCATCATGTTCGTCAATTTATCGTTAAAATTAGAGTGTTTGCACATTTCACGGACAAAGATATGCAAATATTCAATCCCCTCCAAACGTTTTGACGGAATCGTAACGACTTACCGCCGATTTTGATGCCCGCAAGACAGAAACCCCTCGCGCGCGTACATTATTATATATATGCGGCAGCCAGACAACACGTGCGAAACCCGCCCGAAAAAGCGACGCACAACCCCTGTTCGGCGTGCGCATAAACGTGAACACGCTTACGCATACGCCTCAAACCGCTTATGCGCACGCCTCGGCACGTTTATGCGCACGCCATTTTGCACCTCTGTTTGAAGCCCATTTCTGCCTTTTCTGCCACCGTAAAACGGAGTTCAGCACGCGTTTTTCGCATGAAATGGAGAAAAAAGCAAAAAAAAACGTGAAAAATTTTGCAGGTTACGCAAAAAGCACTACCTTTGCACTCGCTTTCGGAAAGGAACACGGAAAGAACGTGAATCCACCACGAAAACAAGGGCGCTTAGCTCAGCTGGTTCAGAGCGTCTGCCTTACAAGCAGAGGGTCGGCGGTTCGAATCCGTCAGCGCCCACA
>JAFLUS010000080.1 GCA_022508685.1 Prevotellaceae bacterium
TCTTCACCGGTCCTGCCCAATGCCAGATGAGGAGCCTGTGGGGGTATTTCCATGTGTTTTCTGTTTTATTTCGTGTGTCATTTGTAATGAGAAGATGTTTCAATCAGGAAATGCAGCTGCAGTTGCGATGAATTGAGGAAGAACGTGCTGCTATATGCGAAGGTGAAAGTTTTTTCGACGACTTATCCGCCGACGATGGCGGTGATGCCGTAATGGGCGAATTGGCGGATGCAGCGTTGCAGGGTGGCATCGGAGGGAGTGGCGAAGGATGCGTTACATTTGTAGTCAGACCAGATGCGGCGATGCTTGTCGCGAGCCACGTCGTGGTAGGGCAGGAGATTGACTTGCCGCTCTTGCCACTCGAGGGTGGAGAGAAATTGTGCCGTCTGTCCGATGTTTTCTTCGTCGGCATTGACGCCTTCGATGAGGGGAATGCGGATGAAGAAATGGCTGTGAAGTTCGCACAGCAGACGGATGTTGTCGAGAATCAGTGCGTTGGAAACGCCTGTGAACTGCCGATGCACGTCGTCTGACATGTGTTTCAGGTCGACGAGCAGCAGTTCGCAGTTGGCTGCAATCTGTTCGACAATGGATGGGTCGGCATAGAGTGTGGTGTCGACTGCCCGATGAAAATGTCTGCGTCCCAATTCTTGCAAGATGGCCAAGGTGGCGTCGGGCTGCATGAGCGGTTCGCCGCCACATATCGTTACGCCTCCGCCGCTGTCCTCCATGATGTCGCGCTCCTTCTCGATTTCTGCCATGAGGGCATCCATCGTCCACGTTCTGCCGCACATTTCGAGGGCGGTCGAAGGACATTCTTCGATACATTTTCCGCAGAGCGTGCAATGGGCGTTGGGCACGGGGTGGATGCCGTCGGGCGTGAGTTGGAGTGCCTGTTGCGGACAAACGTCAACGCAACTCTGGCAGCCGATACATTTGCTTTGCTTATAGGTTCGCTGCGGATGCGCACTCCACGATTCGGGATTGTGGCACCACGCACACCGCAACGGGCATCCTTTCAGAAAGATGGTTGTACGGATGCCCGGGCCATCGTTGATGGCATAGCGTTTAATGTCGAAAATCAGCACCGCTTGCAATCGTTTACATGTTGTCGTTTTCCGTGCGTGCGATGATTTCGTTCTGCAACTGTTCCGTCATGTCGTTGAAATAGTCGCTGTAGCCTGCCACACGCACGAGCAAGTCCTTGTAGCGGTCGGGGTGGCGCTGTGCGTCGAGCAACGTCGCCGTGTCGACGATGTTGAACTGGATGTGGTGGCCACCGAACTTGAAGTACGTGCGCACGAAACTTGCACATTTCCTGATGTCGTCGTCGCGGTGGAAGAGGGCAGGGGTGAACCGCACGTTCAGCAGCGTTCCGCCACTCTTTGTCTGGTCGAGTTTGCCGAGCGACTTGATGACTGCCGTCGGGCCGTGCGAATCGCTGCCGTGTGCAGGCGAGGTGCCGTCGCTGATGGCAAAGTGTGCAAAACGTCCGTTGACACTGGCTCCGCACACCGAACCGAAATAGTTGTGGCACGTGGTGGAGAGCATGTTCAGGTGGGTCTTTCCGCCGCGCGTGTTGGGGCGTCCTTCAATGGCTTGCACGAGGTCGTCGTAGACGCGCACGGCAATGGTGTCGGCATATTCGTCGTCGTTGCCGAAGAACGGCGTGTGGTTGCGGATGTAGAGGCGCATTTTCTCCTCACCTTCCCAGTTGGCAGCAACGGCTTTCAGCATGTCGTCCATCGTGTAACGGTGGTCTTCGAACACGTGCTTCTTGAGCGTGGCAAGGCAGTCGGTGATGGTGCCGAGTCCCGTGCACTGGATGTAGGTCGTGTTGTAACGTGCACCACCGCTGTAGTAGTCCTTGCCTTTCTCGATGCAGTCGTCGATGAAGAGCGAGAGGAACGTGGCGGGAGCATAGAGCGAGAACATTCGCTCGATGTAGTTGTTGACCGACAGTTTCAGGTTCACGAAGTAGACCATCTGCTTGTGCCAAGCCTCATAGAGTTCTTCGTATGTCTTGAACGTGCGCGGGTCGCCAGTGGTGAGTCCGAGTTGTTTCTTCGATATGGGGTCGAAACCATTGTTGAGCGTGATTTCCAGAATCTTAGGCGTGTTGAGATAGCCTGTAAGCAGATAGGCTTCCTTGCCGAATGCACCCACTTCGATGCAGCCGGAGCAACCGCCTTCGCGGGCGTCTTCAACGCTTTTGCCTGCACGCACCATTTCCTGCACGTAGGTGTCGGGATTGAAGATGGACGGATAGCCATGTCCTTGTCGGATGACTTTCAGTCCCTCCACGAGGAAGTCGTCGGGCGTGTTTTCGGCAATGTGGATGGACAATCCCGGTTGCAACTCGTGGAGTTCCTCCTGAATTTCAAGTATCATGTAGGAAATGTCGTTGGCAGCACTGTTGCCGTCGCGGTCCACACCACCGATGTTGATGTTGGTGAAGTCGTTGTATGTGCCCGATTCCAGAGCCGTCACACCCACCTTTGGCGGTGCCGGTTGGTTGTTGAACTTAATCCACAGGCACGAAATGAGTTCCTTGGCTTTGTCGCGTGTGAGCGTGCCGTCGGCAATGCCTTTTTGATAGAACGGATAGAGATGCTGGTCGATGTGACCCGGATTCATCGAGTCCCATCCGTTGAGTTCCGTCACCGTTCCGAGGTGGACGAACCAATACATCTGTATGGCTTCCCACAAGTCGCGCGGAGCATGCGCCGGTACCCACCGACACACGTCGGCAATTTTCAGCAATTCAGCCTTGCGTTGCGGATTCTCCTCTGTGGCAGCCATTTCCTCAGCCAACTCTGCGTGGCGTTCAGCAAACAAAATCGCTGCGTCGCACGACACCGCCATGGCTTCCAGTTCCTGCTGCTTGTCGGTGGCTTCGGGGTCGTAGATGTAGTCGAGTTCGCTGATGCGCTTTTCGATACGAGCCTTCACGTCGAGCAAACCTTCGCGGTACATCTTTCCGTCCATCGCCGTGTGTCCGGCAGCACGTTGTTCCATGAATTCCGTGAACACGCCGGCATGGTAAGCCTCTTCCCATTCCTTCGAAACGTGGTTGAAGATGCGTTCGCGCTGCGTCTTGCCCTGCCAGTAGGGGATGACTTCGCGCTCGTAGGTGTCGATGTCTGCCTGTGAAATGTGGTAGGACTGCAGTTCGCGCGTGTCGAGCGTGTGGAGGTCCTCCACCGAGTGGCACGTCAGTTCGGGGAACGTCGGTACGGCCTTCGGCACAGGTCCGCGTTCGCCCACAATCAGTTCATCCTTACCGATGTAAAGCGTTTTTTTCTTGCAGATTTCATAGAAATTCTTGGCACGCAGCATGGCGATAGGCATGGTGCCGTAGTGCTCTTTGTAGAATGCCGTTTCGATGAGTGCCCGCTCGATGCTGAGCGTAGTGGGTGTATCGAAATTCTGCTGACGCAACCGCTTGATGCGGTCGTTCATTCCGCCTTCGTTGGCGGTGTGCTTAATCGGAAAACTCATAGCAATGCCGTTTTTATGACCGGTTTAGTGAATAACGCTGCAAAGGTACGGATAAGCGAGCACACTACAAAATGAAAATCCTAAATTTTCATTTTGTAGTGTGCTCGCAAGTTCTTGATTATGCCGTTGCAGACTTGGCAGCGTAGACCTCCTCAATCGTCATGGGTTTCTTGATGGTGCCGAGCAGGCGCACGCCTTCACTTGTGACGGCGTAGTTGAGTTCGTTGCGCAGACCGGTGAAATCGCGCCATGCGTCGAGGCGGTCGTAGCAGATGAAGTCGGTGAACTGGTGTTCGGCACGCCATTTGTCAATCAGTTCGGGGATGAAGTAGATGCCGGGTTCGACGGTGAAGACAAAGCCGGGTTCGAGCGGACGAGCCAGTCGCAGGGACTTGAAGCCGAACTGCGTGCTTTTCTGCTGTCCGTCGAGATAGCCGACGTACTGCTCGCCGAGGTTCTCCATGTTGTGCACGTCGAGTCCCACCATGTGACCGAGGCCGCAAGGGAAGAACAGCGCGTAGGCTCCGGCATGTGCTGCCTCGACGGGGTCGCCTTTCATCAGTCCGAGTCCCTTCATGCCTTCGGCAATCTTGATAGCGGCTGCCATGTGGGCATCGAAGAACGGCACACCGATGGAGAGCGTGTCGACGGCGGCTTGGAACGATGCGAGGTGGATTTCGTAGATTTCCTTCTGCCGTTCGGTGAAGCGGTCGCCTACGGGCATCGCCGACGAGAGGTCGCCGGCATAGTGCATCTTGGTTTCTGCTCCGGCATCGAGCAGGAAGATGTCGCCTTCGCGCAGTTGGTGGATGAAACCATGGTTGTGGAGCACTTGTCCCTGCACGGTGGCGATGGTGGGAAATGCCAATTGGTTGCCGTGTCGGCACGCCACTTCCTCGACGACGGCTGCCACTTCCGATTCGTGAATGCCGGGGCGCACCTTGCGGTAGGCGGCAAGGTGCATTTCGGTGCTGATGTCTACCGACTCCTCAATGGCGCGGATTTCTTCGTCCGTCTTGTAGAGCCGTTGGCTGACAATGGCTTTGATGAAGGGGACGGACGCACGTGCAGCCTGTTCGGCGGGGTTGATGCCGAGCAATTCCATGAGCCACACCTTGTGGTCGCCACGATAGGGCGGCAGGAAATGGATGGCTTGTCCTTTGCTCTGCGCACGGATGATGTACGTCTTCAGGCTGCTCATGGGCTGCGTTTCGCGGATGCCCGTGACGGCACATTTCTCTTTCAGCGTGGGCTGCAGTCCCGTCCACACGATGTCGTCGATGGTGAGTTCGTTGCCGAAGACGATTTCCTTGTCTTCATCGATGTCGATGACGGCGGCGAGGTCGGGATAGTCTAATCCGAAGAAATAGAGGAAACTGCTGTCCTGTCGGAAGCGGTAGGTGTTGTCGGCATAGTTCATGCCAACTTCGCCGTTGCCGAGAAACAGCAGCAGTCCGCTGCCGAGGCACTGCTTGAGTTGTGCGCGGCGCTTGATGTAGGTTTCGTTGCTGATGGTCATTGAGGAGGGTGTGCTTTAGAGAGCAGACGTGCCGTCTTTATGACATTCGTCCACTTTTTTGTGTTTGCTGATTTGCAAGGTAGTCTGTGGAAAATACTGACCGAGCAGGTCGTAGAGGTCGGGGTCGAACTCGCGCAGTTCCTCGCGCGTGTTGCACCAGTTGTGCTTGCCGTCGGCGTAAGGCATTTCTGCATTGACGTTGAACCAGTCCTGCACGGCTTCGGCAAAATATTCCGCAGGGTCGGTCTCGCGATACGTGCCTGCCAATATGCCTTTTGCCTTGGCGTTTTCGTAACACTGCGTCAGGCGGCTGTCGAAGTCGGGCACGGCGAGCATCAGACCGATGAGGTGGATAGAGTGGGCAAACTCGTGGATGAGAATGTCTTCGGCATGGTATTTGTCAATCTGGTAAGCGAGCACGTTCTCTTCGGCGCAACTGGTGAGCGGCAGTTCCAAATCGCCACCCAGCCCGCGGGCACGGAGGTCCCAGTTGAGCGTGGTGTCGTTGACGAGATGTCGGTGTTCGGGAATGTCGGTCGTACCTTCATATCGCGCCATGATGGCGATGCGGGTGCCACGACCGACCATCGAGTCGAGGACGGCAGGCGGCAGCATCATCGTCATGGCATACAGCGTGCGGTGGGCAGCCACGAAGGCGGAGTCGGGCACACGCCATGAGGAGATGAGCGGCAGTCCGTTCACGTCGACATATTTGGTATAGAATTCGTCGAGATTGAGCGAGTCGGGCACGCTGCCGACGATACATTCGGGAATGTCGAGCGTTTCGGCTTCTTCAGCCACGGCATCGGTGCCCGAAGGTGCTTGCTGGCACGACATCAGCACGCTGATGCCTGCCAGCAAGGTCCATAATGTTTTCTTCATGCGCCTACCTTATTTAAGATACGTGTATCGGTAATCGGTGGGCGAAACCAATGTTTCTTTGATGACGCGCGGGATGACCCAACGGATGAGGTTGAACTCGCCACCCGCCTTGTCGTTCGTACCGCTGGCACGGGCTCCGCCGAACGGCTGCAGACCGACAACAGCACCGGTGGGCTTGTCGTTGATGTAGAAGTTTCCGGCAGCATAGCAGAGGTCGTCGCTGATGCGTTCCACAGCCATGCGGTCGCGACCGAAGACGGCACCCGTGAGTCCGTAGGGCGATGTCTCGTCGCAGAGACGAACGGTTTCTTCCACCTTGTCGTCGTCGTAGGGATAGACCGTGATGATGGGGCCGAAGATTTCCTCTTCCATCGACTTGAAGTGCGGATTGCTCGTCTCGATAATCGTCGGTTCAACAAAGTAGCCCACCGTCTTGTCGCACGTACCGCCGAGCACAATCTTGGCGTCGGCAGCAGCGGCAGCATAGTCGATGTACGACTTGCACTTGTCGAACGATGCTTCGTCGATGACGGCATTGATGAAGTTGCCGGCGTCCGTCACGTCGCCCATCTTCACCTCGGCAGCCATGCGCTTCATGTCCTCAAGCACTTCTGCCCACAGGCTCTTGGGAATGTACATGCGGCTCGCAGCCGAACACTTCTGACCTTGGAATTCGAATGCACCGCAGAATGCAGCCGTAGCCACGGCCTTGGGGTCGGCAGACGGGTGAACGAAGATGAAGTCCTTGCCGCCGGTTTCGCCCACGAGACGCGGATAACTGATGTACTTGTCGAGATTCTGTCCTGCCTGACGCCACAGCGAGTTGAACGTCGTGGTAGAACCCGTGAAGTGGATGCCGGCAAAGTATTTGCTCTGTGTCGACACTTCGCCGATGAGGGCACCGCTGCCGGGCAAGAAATTGACGACGCCATCGGGCAGTCCCGCCTCCTTGTAGAGTTGCATGAGGTAGTAGTTGGAGAGCAGGGCAGTGGTCGAAGGTTTCCACAATGCCACGTTGCCCATCAGCACCGGCGTCATGCAGAGGTTCGACGCGATGGACGTGAAGTTGAATGGCGTAACGGCAAGGATGAAACCTTCCAACGGACGGAATTCCATGTGGTTCAGATGACCATTGCCGTCCTTCGGCTGCATCTGATAAATCTTCGATGCATAGTGCACGTTGTAGCGGAAGAAGTCGATGGTTTCGCACGCCGAGTCGATTTCCGCCTGATAGATATTCTTGCTCTGTCCCAACATGCAGGCAGCATTGAGAATCGGGCGGTACTTCGTAGCCAGCAGTTCAGCCATCTTCATCACGATGGCAGCACGCGTCGTCCACGGCGTGCGGCTCCACTGCTTGTGGGCCTCCATGGCAGCCTCCACAGCCATTTCGATTTCCTTGCGACCCACCTTGTGGTAAGTGGCAAGCACGTGCTTGTGGTCGTGCGGACAAGTGACGGTGCCCGTGTCTCCCGTGCGGATTTCCTTACCGCCGATGATGATAGGGATGTCAACCACGATGTTGCTCTGGCGTTCCAGTTCCTGTTCGAGCGCAACGCGTTCGGGCGAGCCCGCCAGATAAGCCTTCACCGGCTCGTTTGCCGGAGAGGGAAAAGTGATGATGGAATTGTTCATAATGCGTTAGGGTATAATAAATGTTTTTTGATGTATCTTCTGCGCGAAGTTACACAAAGTCGTGCACATTGCAAAATAAAAGAAGTGTTTTTTCGGAGCGGACGGGCAAAACGTCCCTCTTTCAATGCCTTTCCTCCATGTGTCGCAGGCAGATTTGCCAACCTCCCTCACGCGCGTGCGCGTATATGATATATGTATGCGTGGAAAGGCAGCAATGGCATTGCTGCACGGCGAACGCGAAGGCGAATGGGCAAAATGCGCAAAAGACTATAGTTTTTTCG
>JAFLUS010000081.1 GCA_022508685.1 Prevotellaceae bacterium
TGCGACTCAACGTAGTGAATGCCTTGTCAGCCTTCCCACGCAGCATCTGCCAACGTGGACTCTCAGGAATGAAACAAGCCAACAGCAGGAACGCCACGGCAGGCAACACCTCTACCCAGAACATCCATCGCCATCCCATTTGCCCGTTCCACGAAGCCAAGATGTCTGCCGAAGTGAACCCTTCGGGCACAGGCTCCGCCAACTGCCAATTGACAATCTGAGCCGCCAGAATTCCCAACACTATCGTCAATTGATTGACTGACACCAATCGTCCACGCACCGCCATAGGCGAAATCTCCGCAATGTACATCGGCGAGAGAGCCGATGCCACACCGATGCCGATGCCACCCACAAAACGTGCCACATTGAACAGCACAAAATCGTTGAACACTCCCGTAGCCACTGCCGACACCGTGAACAGCACCGCTGCCACAAGCAACAGAGGCTTGCGTCCATACTTGTCTGCCATTGCCCCTGCCACCATGGCACCAATCAAACATCCCACCAATGCCGTGGACATTGCTACGCCTTGCAGCAGCGGCGAGGATGCGATACCAAAATACAATTCATAGAACGGCTTAGCACCTCCGATGACTACCCAGTCGTAACCAAACAGCAGTCCGCCCATAGCCGATACGAGGCAGATGAAATAAACAAATCCTTTGTTATAATTTTTCATTATGGTAATTTTTGGCGAAGATACGAAAAATTTATTAAAAATGATAAAAAAGCAAATAAATTCATGGAGCACATTCTTTTTCCTAATTTATCTTAAAAAACGTACCCGCGCAGAGAATTTTTTACCATTCGCTTTCCACTTTTAACTTTTTTCGCTTATTTTGCAGAAAAATTAATTCGTACAGAATGATGAAAGTATTAGCCTCATGCCTTTTCGCACTGCTCATCGTCGTGGTCAGTTCGTGCGGAAACTCGCAAAACTCCGATAAGGAGCAACAGCAGGACTGGGCTCCGCCAACGACCGTGCGTCCCGACATCATCGACCTCGATGCCCTGCACTATTCCGACACCATTACTATCAACGGAAAACTCACGTCCTACACGTTCGACTTTGCGCCCGACCGCTCGTTGCCCGTCGTCGTCAACGCCGAAGGACAGAAGTACCACGACAATGCCGCGTCGCTCGTCATCATGCAGGGCGGCGACACCATTTTCCGGCAACGATTTACCAAACGGGCTTTTGCCGATTACATGACGCAGTACAACGACGCCCAAGTCGGATTGGTCGGCTTTAACTACAACATCAGTCGGCTCAACGACCACTCGCGGCTTTCGTTCATCGCCATCGTGGGCGACCCGGACGCATCGCTTGAGAAGGAGACCTTTGTCGAAATCCGGATTCTCAGCGACAACCAGTATGCCTTGCAACTTGCCGAGGGATTGGAGACCGAACCGCTCGACCCCGACCTCAGGCAAGACCCCGAATTTTTTGGGGAATAAATCGTAACCCCGACTGCGGCATTATTTGTTTTTGTCAGCCAACGCGTTTCCATGTTTGTGGGAACGCGTCTTTTTTTCTCCGCGACAATAGTGAAATTTTGTGCCTATCTGAGCAAAATTCTGTGCCTATCCAAGTAAAATTTCGTGCCTATCCGAGTGAAATTCTGTGCCTATGTAATTTCACTTGCGTGCCTATGAAATTTTATCTCCATGCCTATGAAATTTCATTTTGACAGGCACGGCGTTTTTCGTCCTTCGCAGAGCAGGGATTTTTGCTCTGCAATGCACTGATTTTTGCTCCGCAAAGCCAATTTGGCAATGGTTCGACGGAGAAAGTTGTCCGTTTCGGCACATTTTTGTGCTCATTTCGACAGAAAAGTTTTCCGTTTTTTGATAACTTTTCTGCTTGTTTGTGAAGAAAAATCCATATGTGCGCAGACAAATTTTCTGTGCTTCGGAAGGCAGATTTCTGGTCTTTACGTTAAATATGTTAAAAAATCGCCTACCGAACATCATCTTTTCGTATCTTTGCCGCATAGTTTTCGAAGGCACAGCCACGCGCGTGTGCCATTTGTATCATCCTAAACCCTATTCACCACCATGAAACGACCCTTTTTCTTTGTCCTCACAACGGCACTTGCGCTGACTTTGAGCCTTGCACCGACGACCGCCGTCCGTGCCAAAACGCCGTCTGCGCCCCACCCGACGACTCCTCCGACGCCGTCTGTGCCGACCACTTCACCGAAAATCTACGACAAGCAATGGGAAAAAGTTAAGCAGTTGCAAGCCAAAGGATTGCCGACTTCGGCTATAGCGGAGGTCGAGGTTATCTACCGCATGGCAGAGAAAGACGACAATTTTCCGCAGATGCTGAAGGCGGGACTGACGATGATGATGATGCGTCAGGACATTTCGCCCGACAGCGTATCAGTGGACATCCAACGAATGGAACAGATGCCGCTGCTCACGTCCGCTTCTGCCGGCGACGACGGCGACACCCGTGCCCGACGTGCGCTCACCCATGCCCTCATGGCAAGCATGTACGACGCCATCGCCGATTTGTCGTCGTTCGGAGAGGATGACGAACGTCAGCAACAATATAAGCAGAAAAAGGAAGAACACCTTCAAGCCGCCTTCAGCGACAAGGCTGGCTTGGCGGGAGTCAGCGTCGAGGCGTATGCCCCGATATACGAAAAGGGCGCAGACAGCCGCCTGTTCGGCAACGACGCCTTGTCGCTGCTGACGGACTTCGCCGTGCAGCAGTCGTTCTACGACGACCGCCGGATGTGGGAACTGCTGACGGAAGTGGCGGACATCTACCGCCGGAAGGGCATGAGGGATGCTGCCGTGCTCACGACCATTCAGGCACTGAGTGTGCAGACGCGGCTCAAGGAGAAGGCCGACCGGCTGTCGCACGACGACTATGTGCAGCGACTGCATCAACTCTATACCGACAATCAGGACACGGAGGCGGCTGCCGATGCGTGCTATCTGTATCTGACGGAGAACGAACGCCTTGCGCCGAGTGAGCGATACGCCATTGCTGCCGACGCGAAGCAGCGATGGGCACAGACTGTCTACAAGAACCGCTTTGCCAACATCATGACCGAGGTGAAGCAGCCGCGCATGGAGGTCAGCATAGAGCGGGCGGACTATCAGCAGCAACTGCTGACCATCGTGCTGAAACACAGTTACGTGCGCCAAGCCACCATCGACATCCGTCCCAACGAAAAGCGCAAGGAAATGGCGGGATTTGACCGCAAATCGTTGCCCTCGACCCGCACCCTGCAGTTCGAAGCCGTTCCTGCCGATGCCTTCGACACGGAGCACACGGACACGCTCCGGATTGACCTCCCTGCCGGCTTCTTCGAAGTCATTGTGAAAGCCGACGGCGAGGAGTGGCGCACCACCATCGAGCGGTCGAGCGTGCGGCTCATCGCCGTGTGGCTGCCGAAGGACGGGAAGGCAGTGTATGCCGTCGACGCGCAGAGCGGACGCCCCATTGCCAACTGCCGCATTGTCGGAACATGGAGCGAACGCAAGGACGGAAAGTGGACGGACATGACGGAAACGTATCGTACCGACGCGAACGGCATGGCGCAGTTCTCCGACAAAGTCAACGAAGCCTATGCCCAGCGTTCCGTCTGCGACATCAGCCCGACGATTGGTCTGCACACAGGCAGATACACCGCAGACGGCGACGACAGCGAGCAGACGAATTTCGCCGTCTACACTGACCGCGCCGTCTATCGTCCCGGACAAACGGTACAGGTGTCGGGATTTGCCTACCGACAGCAAGGCGACTCGCTGTCGGCAATCGTAGGCAAAGACGTGAAGGTGCAGTTGCGCGATGCCAACTGGCAGATTGTTGCCACGGACACGCTTCTGACCGACGGGTTCGGTTCGGCACACACGGCATTCACTCTGCCCACCGACCGCCTGAACGGCGTCTACACCGTATATTTCGGTTCGCAGTCCACCCAAATCCGCGTCGAAGAATACAAGCGCCCGACGTTCTTCGTCGAGTTCGACCCGACGGAGGCAACCTATGCCCTCGGCGACACCATCGAACTTTCGGGCGTAGCCAAGACCTACAGCGGCGTTCCCGTGCAGAATGCCGCCGTGTCCTACCGCACGGAGCAGCGCGAGTTCTCCTTCTGGCGATGGGGACGGCAAGGAGACTGGGACGTGCAGCACAGCGGAACGACCACGACGGATGCTGACGGACGTTTCTCCGTCCGCCTCGTGCTCGACGACAGCCAAGTGGCGGAAGTGATGCAGTTCCGTGCCGTCGCCCAAGTGACCGACATGGCGGGCGAGAGCCACGAAGCCGCACGGATGCTGACGGCGTCCGAACGCGAGTTCGCCCTCAACATCCAGATGGACGCCGACGTCAATGCCGACGCCGTGGCGCAGCACCCTGTCAGCATCGTGGCTGTCACGGCAGAACAGAAACCCGCACAGGCTGCCGGCAAGTGGGCACTGCTGGCATACGACAAAGCCACGGACGAATATGCCGACACCATCGCCACGGGCACGTTTGCCACTACCGCGCAACCGCTCTCCCTGCCGCAACTCTCGAGGCTGCCGCTCGGGGCGTACCGCCTGACCGCAACTGCCGTCGACAGCAAGGGACACGACATCGAGGCACAGGCTGACTTCGTGCTGTGGTCGCCCACCCGCCGCGAAAAGATGAACCTGAAGAACGACTGGGTGTACACGCCGAAAACAGAATACGCCGACGGCGAAACTGCCGACATCTGGTATGCCATTGCCGACGACGATGCCTATACTTATATATATATACAATCACAATCCGACGTGCTGCAGCAGACCATCGGTGCGGAGGACGCCACCATCCGCCACGCACGCATTCCGTTCTCGCCGCAGTTACGCGACGGAGCCATCTTCCTGCTGAACTACGTGAAGGACGGCGAAACGCACCAACTGATTAAGCGCTTCACCTACGCCGAGCCGCAGAAGGAACTGAACGTCACGTGGAGCACCTTCCGCGACCGCCTGCAACCCGGACAGCAGGAAACGTGGACGCTCTCCGTGCGCGACCGGCAAGGCAAGCCCGCGTGGGCACAACTCGTCGCCACGCTCTACGATGCGTCACTCGATGCCATCGCGCCCCATTCCATGCCGTTCCGCCTTTACTTCCGACGCACCACGCCTTCCTATTTCCACTATTGGTCGTCGGGACGATACGGCAACGCCTACGGCAGCATCTCGTTCCGCACAAAGTGGCTGAAGACCGAAGACCGCGAGTTCAATATCCTGCGTGCCTATGATGAATACGCATCTCTCTACTACACCCGCTCTTGGCGTACCCACGACAACGGCATGCCCCGTGTGTTGTACCACCGTTCAGTCAACGGAGCCGTATTCGACAGTGTAGTGGAAAGTGCCATGCCGATGGCTTCCGCAAAGATGGCAATGGCTGACGCAGGCGTCGAGGAAGAGGCAGCCGACATGGATGCTGCAGCCGGCAGCACCGACGCCGTCGAAGCGCAAGCGCCACAAGTCACGCCACGCGAGAATTTTGCCGAAACCGCCTTCTTCTTCCCTACGCTGACGACCGACAAGAACGGCGAAGTATCGATGTCGTTCACCTTGCCCGAAACGCTGACCGAATGGCGGTTCATCGGTCTGGCACATACGACGGAAATGGACTACGGCAGCCTGACCGCCACCATTCAGGCGTACAAAGACTTCATCGTGCAACCGAACGTGCCGCGCTTCGTCCGCATCGGCGACTCCGCAGCCATTCCCACGCGCATCATCAACCAGAGCGAACACACGATTAGCGGTACGGCAACCATGCGACTGATTGACCCCGAGAGCGAACAGACGGTCAGCACACAGACATTGCCGTTCATGGTGGAAGCCGGACAGACGGGCAGCGTGGCATTCCCCGCTACCTTCGACGACCGCCACCCGATGCTGGTATGCGAAATCACCGCCGCCACCGACGAATTCAGCGACGGAGAGCGCCACTGGCTGCCCGTTCTCGCCAGCACGCAACACATTACGGAGACCATTCCGTTCTACATCGAAGACGGCGCACCAAAGGACATTGACCTCTCGTCACTCTTCAACCACAATTCGCCCACGGCTACGCAGCGCACGATGACGGTGGAGTACACCGACAATCCGTCGTGGACTGCCGTGCTCGCCCTTCAGTCCGTCACCATGCCGACGGATGACAATGCCATTTCGTGGGCTGCCGCACTCTACGCCAACCGCGTTGCCCAACATCTCGCCTCGCGCATGCCGCAGTTGCAGTCGCTCATCCGACAATGGAAGGCGGAAGAAGGCAACGAGACCACGCTGCAAAGCGAACTGGAAAAAAATCAGCAACTGAAGAACATTCTGCTGCAAGAAACCCCGTGGGTGCTCGATGCACAGAACGAAACGCAGCAACGGCAGATGCTTTGCCAATTGTTCGACGACACGCTGCTCAACCAGCGCATACGGCAAGCCGTGGAGAAACTGACGCAATGGCAATACGACAACGGCGGATGGGGCTGGTATCCCCAAATGGAGCCCAACTACTACACCACCCTCGCCTGCACCTATCACCTCGCCCTGCTCGACCGCTACCTGCACGCACAGGGCATCGATGACGACGCCGTGCAGAAGATGTTGCGGAAGGGATTTACCTTCCTCGATGAACAGGAACTCAAGCATTACGGAGAAACGTACAAGAAGAAGCCGAAACTGCTGCCCTCCGAAAGCACGCTCAACTATCTCTATGCCCGCACCATCAGTCATGTGAAGCCAGACAACGGCGCCGTCGACGCCATGCAGGACGACTATCTCCGCCGCATTCTCAAACAGCCGACACTGCTCACCATGTACGGACGCGCCAACACCACGACTCTCCTCCTCGCCACAGGCCGGAAGAGTGACGCCGCCAACCTCGTGCGTTCGCTGCGCGAATACACGGTGGAACGTGCCGACATGGGACGCTACTACGACACGGAGAAAGCCCTCTACTCATGGCGGGACTACCGCATCCCTACCCACATCAGCGCCATGCGTGCCATGCAGCAGACGCAAGACCTGTTCAGCGACAGCGGCGTCTACTTGCAACAGATGCTGCTGTGGCTGCTCCGTCAGAAACAAGTACAGGCATGGGACACGCCCATCACGACCATCGATGCCGTCGACCTCCTGCTGACACTCGCTCCTTCCCAAATGACGCGCGAAGCACACGCCCCCGTCATCCGCATTGACGGCAACGTGCTGCCCCTCCCTCAGCCAACGGCTGGCATCGGCTATACGAAAACCGCAGTACCCGACAGCATCGTTGCACGGCAACCTTCCGTAGCCAGCATTCAGCCCACAGCCACCACCGGAATGTCGTATGGCTGCATCTACGGACAATGTCAGGAAGCATACAGCCAACTCGGTACTGCCGGCGAATCCCTCACCATCGCACGAAAGGTATATCGTTCCGCATCGTCCGGTAACAAAACCGAATGGGTGGAAATCACAGAAGGCACACCGCTCCACATTGGCGACCGCATCCGCATTCGCCACATCATTACCGCTGACCGCGACATGGACTTCGTGCAAGTCCGCTCTACGCGAGCCGCCTGTCTCGAACCCGTACAGACACGCTCCGGCTATCAGTATCTTGGCGGACGCGGTGCCTACCTCTCCATCCACGATGCTTCGTCCGACATCTTCTTCGACTGCTTCTACAAAGGCACGGCTACCGTCGACCTCGACATGTACGTCACTCACGCCGGAACGTTCCAAAACGGAATCGCCACCGTGCAATGTGCCTACTCTCCCACTTTCTCCGGACACAGCAGCGGTTCGACACTCGTCGTCGAAT